>JASLCP010000018.1 GCA_030151825.1 Candidatus Saccharimonadales bacterium | reverse complement strand
CAACGAACTGGTGGTTGCCGATATGGAAACAGTCCGCGACTACGTTAATCAAGCGCTGAGTTTGCGTGCCAAGGAACGTGTCAAAATCCGCCAGCCGCTCGCCAGTGTAACGGTGCCGAGCCTTGGGAAATTTGTTGATTTTGAAGATATCCTGCGTGATGAGCTTAACGTCAAGACAGTGGCCCAGGGTAAGGAATTAGCGCTTGATTTTACAATGACACCTGAGCTGAAACGTGAAGGATTGATGCGTGAGATTGTTCGTCACATCCAAGCAGCCCGAAAAGATGCGGGGTTAAATGTTGATGACCGAATCACGCTGAGTCTCGTGACGGCCGGAGAGTTGCAAAAAGCAATTGCCGCACACAGTGATACGATTGTCGAAGAAACGCTGACAACCACGCTGACGGACGATAACTACTCCTATGGCAAAACGGTTGAAATCGAAGGTCAGTCGTTGACAATATCACTTGCTAAAGCGACAACACAATAGTTAAACCAATCTGAGTAAAAGCCATTTTGCCATGGCTCATTGACGTAAGATATGGTAGAATTGCCTTAAATTGATTTGATGTGCGGTGGAGCGCAACATAAAGCGAGGTATGTATGGGACTCAGAATTCAGTCGAAACGAATTGGAGTAAAGATAGTAACAGTCGTTGCATTGTTCGCGCTGGCTATGCAGCCGCTATACAATTTGGCAGCGAGCCAAGTTGTTGATGCAAAAACACCAACGGGTGGTGTCGTTATCAACGAAATCGCACGAGTAGGTAGTAGTGAGCAGTGGATCGAGCTGTATAACGCATCAGATGCGGTGGTCGATATGTCTGATTGGACATTTGGATCAGGGAATACTATCGGCAAAAGCACGACGATCGCCGCCAAAGGCTTTTATGTCAAAAATCTGACAAATTTACAATCAAAAGCAAGTACGCTTGAGCTGCGTACTTCTGTAAAGAAGAACAGTGAGGCGGTTGATACCGTCGCCTATCCAGCAATGTCGAATGGTCAGTCGTACGCACGCACCGTTGATGGTGGAGCGATGTTCGAAATGCGTGATAGTGCTCATATGACACGAGGCTCTTCAAACACCGCCACGGCACCTCAGCCACCAATTGTAACGCCGCCAGTCGATGTTCCGGCGAGCGACACGACCGTGCCAAAAATTATTGTCAAAGACGGCTATGTCGGCGATATCGACGCTCAGGTCTTTAGCAATGTCAGTTTCCAGCTATACGATGCTCATAAAGTTGATAAATATTCGATCAACGGCACCATGGTGAACGTTGCAAACAATGAGTGGAGTGACGCAAACTTTGAAAATATCAAACAGTACCTAACCGAGGGTGCTGGCAACACTCTAGTAGTCTATGACAAGGCTGGCAACAGCGCATCATATATGTTTGTGTATGATACACTCGCTCCTAGTGGCAGTTTGGCGTACTCGAATAATAATGGCGCCACACTTACGAACGCCAATGTGACAGCAACGCTGACGACAACCGAGACAGTACGTGACATTGCAGGGTGGACGCGTGTGACGAATGATACTTTTACAAAAGTCTTTACTGATAATGGCCCCTTTGCAGTGACAGTGACTGACCTTGCGGGTAATAGTAGCGATGTGTCGGGCGAAGTAAAGCGTATTGATCGCAATGCGCCAACAATCAGCGGGTTCGTGAATGGCAGTGCGATTCAGGCACCAGTGACGATATCAATCTTTGATCCAAAGTACCAAGGCTACGACGGGTTTGACGCCAATCAAGGACTGACAGTCAATGGTGTCTCTGTACGTATGGTGGCGGACGCTGACAAGACCTACGCGTATACCATTATGAATGCGGGTAATTATGACATCGTGGCAACTGACAAAGCAGGTAATGTCTCGTCAGCGACAGTGACGGTCTTGCCTAGTGGTAACGGTGTGATTGGCGGTGATGATGCTACTGCTGTATCGGACAGCACTACTGAAACGGGTACGAGCACGCCATTTGTCGCAACGGCCTTTGCGGTGACGGCGCCTCGTCCCAACTCATTGCTTGGAATTCAGGCATTTGGCGCGAACAACGATTCGTTTGCGGTAACAAAAGGTGACAATAATCAGTCGAATGGCGTGAAGGGTGCTGCCTCGATCAATGGTGAGGCAGCTGATGTTAAGGGGGCTGAAACGGCCAAATCAAACTGGCTGGATACCGCGGCAAGCTACTGGTGGCTTATCGCTGCGGTTATTGTTGCTGGTGGAATCTGGTGGTTCATTGCTGCTCGCCGTCGCCGTGAAGACTCGTAGTATAGATGTAATTCCTTACAAGGTGAGCCTCCTCTTGCGAGGCTCGCTTTTTTGCTTAAACTTGCTATACTGATACACAAATGGCCTCGCCGAAAAAACAAACAGCCCTCCACCAAAAAGTCCGACGCCGCGCTACCAAGCACGTAAAGTTGGCATTGGTGCCGCATAAGGCCAATCAATTCAAACCGCACCTCATCCGGCGTCATGGGTTAGTTGCGGTACTTATTGTCGTTATTGTAGCGCAGTTTTTTGGACAAGGTGCACTATTCCGGGGGGTGTTGGGTGATGAAACAACGGTGACGACCAACCAATTGCTTGCCGATACCAACAAAGAGCGTCAAGCAGTAGGCAAAGCACCGCTACAGCTCAATCGGCAACTCACCGATGCTGCATATTTGAAGGCGCAGGATATGCTCACTCACCAATATTGGGATCATACGTCACCAAGCGGTGTTGCGCCATGGAAGTGGTTCGGCGATGTGCAGTATAACTATGCGTATGCGGGCGAAAATCTTGCACGGAATTTTCAGACATCAGACGAAGTGGTTCGGGCGTGGATGAATTCGCCATCGCATCGAGATAATATATTGAAAACTGATTACCAAGATGTGGGATTTGCGACGGTTGATGGAGTGATGAATGGACATGCCGTGTCGTTGGTGGTGGCGTTGTACGGGACGCCGGCAGCCTCGCCGGCTGCTGGAGCGGTACAAGGTGCGCAGTTTGTTGCACCGTTGCATGCGACGCCCGATATTCTGACGCGATTTGGTATGTCGGTGCAGTCGATGAACCCGTTGACGCTTGGCAGTGTTGCGTTGGTTCTTTTGGCGGCTGTTGTTGCGTTGATTGCGCACGCATATCGTCGTCATATTCCCAAATATCTACAGAATACCTGGCAACGTCACCACGGTTTGGCCAAGGCGGTCGGACTCAGTTCATTTGCGATGGGTGTCGTTATTCTCTATAGCCTCACCGGTCAAATCTAGCGGGAGACCCCCACACTCTACACTTCCACGTGCTTATTGACTTTTTAACAAACTTATGCTAATATAGTGCAGAATTACCACAACACAAACAAAACATTATGAGCATATTTAACAAAAAAATCCGATTTGATCCTGTCGACCCGCTTGCCAACGGGCTTGCCGACGATATTGCCCGTGAGCAGCGAGAGCCTGAGGCGATCCATACACTGGAAGATACGTCATATCATGATCTCGAGGCGTTTTGGGGGAAGGTGATCGAAGACGCCAAGCGTGACAAAGACTTTTTTGCCTACGCAGAAGACTAAACTTCCTATATCCTGTATAGTATTTATATGACACTCACGCTTTCTGACACCGAGTTTGACGCGCTGATTACCCGCGCTATGGACGAACTTCCTCAAGAATACATTACGGGTCTTGATAATGTTGCGATTGTGATGGCCGATGAGCCGACACCAGAGCAGCGCCAAAAAATGCAGCTGCGCGAGCACACGATTTTACTGGGGTTGTATGAAGGTATTCCGCTGACACATCGTGGTGCCGGCTATACATTCGTGTTG
>JASLCP010000068.1 GCA_030151825.1 Candidatus Saccharimonadales bacterium | reverse complement strand
ACTACCAGTAGAGATTCCATCAGGCGTGACAATCACGGTCGACTCGGATGTCCTGACAGTCAAAGGTACCAAAGGTGAATTGACTGTGCCACATCTGAGTGACGTTACTGTTGCGGTTGACGGCAACCAAGCATTGGTTACTCGTAACAACGAAGAGCGTATCGCGAAAGCCCAGCATGGTCTGCAGCGCGCTCTATTAAACAACGCTGTCGAAGGCGTCACGAAAGGCTTTGAAAAGAAACTCGAGGTCAATGGTGTCGGTTTCCGCGTTGCTACTAGCAATAACGTACTTGACATGGCACTTGGCTTTAGTCATCCAGTCAAATACACACCACCAGCAGGTATCACTATCACAAACGACAAGATGGTAATCACTGTATCTGGCATCGATAAGCAGCAGGTCGGACAGGTTGCTGCTGATATCCGTTCACTAAAAAAACCTGAACCATACAAGGGTAAGGGTATTAAATATGTTGACGAAGTCATCCTTCGAAAAGCAGGAAAGACAGGTAAGTAGACATGAGTGATCTGACGAAAAAACTACTCAACAAAAGTCTTCGCAAGGGCCGTGTCCGCGCCAAGATTTCTGGCACTGCCGAACGCCCACGTTTGACGGTCACTATCAGCAACAAGCACGTCAGCGCGCAGTTAATCGACGACGTCAAGCAGCACACGATTGCCGCTAGCACGACTGTTGGCACCAAGCAAGACGGCTCTATCAAAGACCAGGCAGCCTTTGTTGGTGCTGATATCGCCAAGAAAGCGAAAAAAGCAAAAGTAACGACAGTGGTCTTTGATCGCAATGGTCGCCAGTACGCTGGCCGTCTGCACGCGCTCGCCGACGCTGCTCGTAAGGAAGGATTGGAATTCTAGTATGGCAGAACAACAGACTGCACAAACTACCCCACGTGCAAATCAGCCACGTGGCGGCCGCCGCGATGACCGTCGGAATGCTCCTCAAGAGCCAAAAGAGTTCGAAGAACTTGTCATCAACATCGACCGTGTTGCCCGTGTGGTAAAGGGTGGACGCCGTTTCCGCTTTAAAGCACTCGTCGTCGTCGGTAACCGTAAAGGGAAAGTTGGCGTCGGTGTCAGCAAAGGACAGGACGTGCAAACAGCTGTCGCGAAAGCAACCGATGTTGCCAAAAAGCACCTGATCACGATCCCTGTCGTGAATGGCACGATTCCTCACGATGCCGAAATCAAGCTCAGCGGTGCACGTGTGTTGATCAAACCAGCCGCACCTGGTACCGGTATTATCGCCGGCGGTGTGGTTCGTCAAATCATTGGTGTGACTGGTATCAATAACATGCTTTCAAAATCGCTCGGCTCAACCAACAAGGTAAACATTGCCTACGCAACCATCGAAGCTCTGAAGAGCCTCGTACCAAAAGAGCAGTGGCTGAACGCTGAAAAGCCAAAGGCAGCAAAGAAGGAGGCGAAGTAATGAAATACAACGAACTCCAAATCACTGCAAACAAAGACAAGAAACGTGTTGGTCGCGGTATCGCCGCGGGTGGTGGTAAAACTGCTGGCCGCGGTACCAAAGGTCAGGGTTCACGTACTGGTAAAAAACTGAGCGCCGTATTCCAGGGTGGCTCAGGCTCACTTGTACGTCGTGCACCAAAAGCCCGCGGATTCAAGAGCCTTCGCACTCCCGCGCAGATCGTCTATCTTGATCACCTTAACGCATTCAAGGGTAAAACGGCTGACAACTTTACCTTGTTTGAGGCTGGCATGATTGCGACACCCTTCCATACCGTCAAGGTTATCGCTCGCGGCGAGTTGAACGAAAAGGTCACACTGAAAGTCCAGGGTGCCTCAAAATCAGTCCAGGCGGCGTTGACAAAGGCTGGCGGCTCATTCGAAAAGGTAGCAACACCAATCAAGAAGAGCGCTAAGGAAGCTGAAAAGGCTGATAAATAATCTGCTTTCTCACAAGCAAATACCCCCGAGATGAATTCGGGGGTATTTATTTATCAACGAAATACTACGCGAGGCCAAGCTGATGGGCATTAAAATAGATAATTGGCTCGACGCCGGTTTGTTCGATGTCAACCAGATATTCGCCACCAGGGCGGCATTTTTCATCATTTTTGTATAATGACCCCTGTCCGCGATAGGCAAGGCGAACGGTTTCCTCGGCGACATACGCTGATTCGGCGGGAGTCAGGCCTGTTGCACGCTGAATTGTTTGTTCAAACACGGCAGAGCTACGACAGGCGGTGCGCGCCTCGTCGTTATCATTTTCGCGAATATGCTGATATTCATGCTGGGCGACGAGCAGTGCATAGGCTGATAATTGCGATACCGAGTGATTAGTGATTCACCTTAATGCTATCAATGCTAGTACATATGCTTTCGGTGAGTGTCATGACTGACGGGGTGTAGGTATTGCCGAGGGCAGCAAAGGGCTGTACGTACCCTTTTGTATTCGGGTCGAGACCACTCGCATAGGGATCAAGATCACAGTTAACGCGAACATCGTCGCCGACAGCCTCCGACACAATAGACGAAGTTGTCTTTTCGAGGTCGGTTTGCTGAAGATGTGCATGAATGACACGGTTGAGTGCCTCGATATTATTTTCTTGACTGAGTGCAACAGCCGTCATGACGAACGTCCCCATAGCGACCGCCTTAAAGAAACGGCTATTAGGACGAGAATCCCGGGCTTTACGTTGTTCCATACTTCAATTATACTATATTTTATAATAAAAGTCAATGAAGTCTTATCTCAAAACAGCCAAACATCGCTATGGAAACCTGCAAATCTAGTGTATAATATCTAGTTGAATAACCGTCCGAGTGGCGACAAGAGACTGATAGATAAGGGACACTATACAATCATGAACTGGAAGACCATCCTGAAATCATTTAAAAACCGCGATATGCAAAAGCGTTTCGGCGTAGTATTGGGGCTCATTATTGCCTATCGATTCCTCGCACACGTACCAGTGCCACTGACCGAGCCAAGCAAACTGAAGGATGCTATCGAAAGTGTCGTTAATGCCAGTCAGTTTGGCGGATTTCTCAACCTACTCTCGGGTGGTGCGCTCAGTCAGTTGTCGATTGTGCTCGTTGGCTTGAGTCCTTTCATTACCGCGAGTATTATCACACAGCTACTCACTAAGGCGGTCCCACGCCTCGAAGAACTCCACAAGGACGGCGAATCGGGCCGCCGTAAGATTAACCAGTGGACGCGCATGATTACCTTGCCACTTGCCGTCGTTCAGTCGATTGCCTTTATCTATATCTTGCGCCAAACGGTCCTGGCTGGTAATACTGCCGTTCTGAATAACGCCACACCAATCGAATGGATTATCGCCGTCACTGCGATGACGGCTGGTGCAATGCTGCTGATGTGGCTGGGTGAGCTGATTACCGAGCAGGGTATCGGCAATGGTATCAGTATGTTGATTTTTGCTGGTATTATCAGCCAGTTGCCGAGTACTCTCAGTACTCTCGGCAATTCATTAGTCGATACCTCACAAGGATCGCTGAGTGTCTTTGGGTGGTTTACGTTACCACTTAATCCGGTGGCTTTTTGGACAGCGACGATTATTACCGTAGCATCACTATTGGTGCTGTATCTGCTGGTCAAGATTAACGAAGCGCAGCGCGTTGTGACGATCAACTATGCCAAGCGTGTCCAAGGCAACAGTAACTACGGTGGTGTCAAAAGTATCCTACCGATTAAGATGATTGCAGCTGGGGTGATCCCTGTCATCTTTGCCGTCGCTTTCCTCAGTCTTCCTGCTTTTCTGGGACAGGTCCTCAAAGCGAGTGGCAATGCCCAGTATATGGACCTCGCAAATAACTTAATTACGTGGTTCCAAGCACCACAGCCGGGGGCCTTTACTGGTGATACAATGGCGGCATTTATTTATCCGGCAGCATATTTTGTACTGGTTATTATCTTTACGTACTTTTACACAGGGATCATCTTTAATAGTAATGAGATTGCCGAAAACCTGCAAAAACAAGGTGGCTTTGTTGAGGGTGTTCGTCCCGGTGTTCAAACAGAAAAGTATCTCGCCCGCACAGTTAATCGTCTCATTTTGTTCGGATCATTGGTGCTGGGCTTAATCGCAGTTATGCCGTTTATCGCTGAATATTTGTTCGCTCAGGCTGGTATTACCAATATTCAAAACCTCGCTATCGGCGGCACCGGTATCTTGATCGTCGTATCAGTGGCTCTTGAAAGCTTGCGCCAGATCAACTCACGCGCGCTGATGGTCACCTATGATGACTACAAATAATCATTAGTGGTATACTAGAGAGTAATGAGCTCGGGTCTTTCTATCACTCCCAAAAAAGACTTTCATGTCGGCCGCTGGCTCTTTGCGTTGGCAGGGGTAGCGTTGCTCGTTGGCGTCGGCTATTACTTGTACCGCTGGTACGCGTTTGGCGACACCATGCCGGTCCCAGCGCCCGTATTTAGCAATGCCGACCCATCAGTCGATGAAACACCACTGTCGCTCAAACAAGTCAACGAACATACGGTGGCGCCCAATCAGCCTCGCTATATTTCAATTCCGTCGCTTGACATCAAGAAAGCGCGGATTATTGGCGTAGGGCTGACGGCGAACAAGTTGCTCGACACACCAAAGAACATTGCTGATACTGCATGGTATACCAAAAGTGCTTTGCCGGGGTCTGGGAGCGGTGCAATGATTATTGATGGCCATAACGGTGGCGTGACACGCGATGGTGTCTTTGCTAAATTGGCAAATCTCAAACGCGACGACAAAATTGTAATCGAACGCGGTGATGGCAAAAAGTTCACCTATTACACAAAAAGTAACGTTACGATGAGTCTCGATGAGGCCAACAAAACTGGCATGCGCTCGATGATGCAATCGCTTGACCCGGAGCGCGAAGGGTTAAGTTTGATCACGTGTGCAGGCAAATGGATTCCGCGCGACAAGGTGTTTGATCAGCGAGTCATGGTACGAGCAGTGTCCGAGACTACCGCGCAAGATACTCGCGCTGCCATACGCTAGCAAATCAGACTTGACGACCCAAGAAGCTTTGCTACAATAAGAGTACTTATTCACTATTCATCCGTACGAATTGCGGAAATAGTACTAAAATGCGCTTTACGAACGTCAAAAAGTGGTGTATAATCAACCACTGTTAACTATGGCGAGTCAAAAGGAAGTTATTAAATTGCAAG
>JASLCP010000060.1 GCA_030151825.1 Candidatus Saccharimonadales bacterium | reverse complement strand
GCCCATTGATGCGAATGACCAGTATGGTTGCCGGGTGGCTAGTGGCGATGGTGTGGCTTTATATCGCAATCGTATCGATAGGTATTTCTGGCCGTCACACGGTCGGTTTTTTCGGCTCGATTATTCCACTTCGTACGGGGCTGGTGGCGGTCGTTTTTGCGCTAGTCTTGGCGTCGGCTTTGCTGTGGGCGACGGCGCGACTATGGCCATCGGCAAAGAAACGCGCTGCTCGTTCGGTATAACTTGTACTTTTGTGTCAGTCAGCGTACTATGAGGACAACCTGAATAAAAAAGGAGGGTCTATGGAAACAGTGGCAAAGATTGAGGCAGCGTTTGCAGCGCAGTACAAGAAGGCGCCGCACCTGCCAAAAGATGGTCAGAAGTGGCTGGCGGCAAATATGTGGTGGATTGTATTGATTGGTGCGATTCTTGGTGCATTAGGTATTGTCAGTATTCTTGGTGCCTTGTCGGTAGCGTGGCTGGGGTTGAGTCTTGGTGGAGCGTTTCTTGGCGGATTGCCAGGTATGGCAGTCGGTACGGCGATTGGTGGCGTATTGCTACTGACGACGCTGGTGTCACTCGCGCTCTATATCGCCGAGGTGGTCCTGTTGGGTATGGCAGTGTCGCCACTTAAGGCAATGAAAAAGCAGCGTGGTTGGGATAATATCTTTTTGGTCGTACTGCTTAATGTAGCGGTGATGGTTGTGATTAATGTATTGACATTTAACCTTTCCGGATTGGTTTTTGGTTTGCTATGGATGGCAATTGGCACGTACTTTTTGTTTGAAGTTCGCGATCGATTTATGGGTAAGCGCAGTATCGAAAAAACGACAAAAGCGCGTTCTGGCACGAAATAGCCACTTGAGAAGTTGCCGTATCGGTGGTACAATCTAGTACTGCCGATATGGTTATTGGTGGGATGTCGCCAAGTGGTAAGGCACTGGGTTCTGGTTCCAGCATTCGGGGGTTCGAATCCCTCCATCCCAGCCAGGAAAAGCGTCAGACAATCCGTCTGGCGTTTTTCTATGACTTGATAAAATATAAAATTTATGCTATAATAAAGATATAATCATCAATCAACCGATGATGTACGTATACAACCAAAATCAGCGAAAGAAAGCAGGTGATCTGCATGAAAATGCGGATGGTGATTGGGACTATTGCGGCTATTGTCGGCATCATGCTGATGGCCGGGCAGGCGCAAGCGACGCCTATCGGTACCTCGCATGTCATACCGTCAATAGCGGCATGCGACCAGACGAGCCCTCAGCAGACCGTCAGCTGTGCGGCGGCCTATGTCAACCGGTGGTTGGCACACAAGGGCGCACGCGGCGTCGTTAAAGAAACCGTCCTGGTTGGGCGGCCTAGTGCGGGCGTCTGGCTGCGGCCGGATTTGCGCGTACGTTGTGGTTTTTCCAGTGTGCCGGGCGTGTTTGTCACGTCGATGCATCACTGTGATGGCATCACGTTCGTCGACCTGAACGAGCTACTTGATCGAACGGTCATGTCCCGCAAGGTGTGGGCGATTGTGGTCATGGCGCACGAATCAGCGCATGGTATGCAGGAGCGTGCGGGAATTGATCCGGTGATGCCGACGATCATGAGCAACAAAGCTGCGATGTTCCCGCTGGAACAGTCGGCTGATTGCTGGGCGGGCATGGCGATGCGTTGGTACATTCAGCGTGGTATGCTGCCCAGTTCGGCAAGAGCCGACGGTCAGTTCTTGATGCGTGGTATCGGCGTCGAGGGTGAGCGTGGCCACGGATCTCCGGGTCAGCGTCAGGCGGCGTTCGATGCGGGCTACGATCGTGGCGCGCCAGCCTGCAGTGCCATTGTTGGTCGCAGCGGTGTCTTTTTGTAGCTGGCAGGGTGTCTATGGGGCGCTACCGATTTTTGTGTATCGGTAGCGCCCTTTTTCTTTTTGGCGACGTTCTGATAGTGGTTGGTGGTATACTAGTCGTATGACATTGCAACCCGTGATTCAATTGTTGGCTGATGGTCTCGTGGTGCCGATTGTATTGATTGCGGCGTACGCGCTGCTGTGGCGGGTGCAAAAAAACAAACGGTACGAGGTTTATTGCCGCGTATTGATGGCGGGGTTGACAGCCTATTTGTTGGCAAAGTTGGTTGGATCGTTATGGCAACCCGAGGCACAGCGGCCGTTTGAGGTACTGGGTAAGGCGGCTGGTGCGTCGTATTTGAATAACCCGGGATTCCCGTCTGATCATTCGTTGTTTGTGTGGGCAATTACATTTGCGGTATGGTTCGAGACGAACGCGCGAAAATTGGCGTGGTCATTGGTAGTAATGGCGACGTTAGTGTGTGTTGGTCGAGTGTTGGCGTTGGTGCATACGCCGCTGGATGTGGCGGGCGGATTTGTGATTGCACTGATTGGTGCTGCTTGGTACTATACAGCGCGACCGACGGCAAAAAAGACGAAATAGTCAGTTGGGTAGTCTGCTTGCGAAGTACACCATAATAGTGTAGAATAAGTGGTAATTGGAGAGCAATTATTATGGATGAGGCAGCACGAACAACAGATTCTCAGATTATTGATATACGATCACATGTGATGGTGCAGGTGGCGCTACTTGGTGTTATCTTGGGTGCGGCAACGTGGATTTTGACCCAACTACTGGGTCGATTTGTCGTGGGGGCATTAGTATGTGGTGAGCAGGGTGTTGGTTGTGAGCCGTCAGTATTGGTAGCGGGTAATATTGCTTTGGTGCTTGTGGCGATTGGTGGACTGCTTGGCTTTGTGCGTCTTGGCGTGTATCGGCCACTGCTTGTCGTGATTGCTGCGACGATCGTGTTGTGGGGACTGGCTGGCTATACGTTTGGTATGCAGTGGTACGAGGCGATGGCATGGACAGTGTTGCTGACGGCAGTGGTGTATACGGCATTTGTATGGCTGGTGCGACCGCGGTTATTTCTTTTGGCGATGGTGCTGATTCTTATCGTGATTGTTTTGGCGCGAATTTTGCCAACACTGTAGGTTTCTGAGATTCTTCGAGTTTCGCCCGCCTTCTGTCTCTCGGCACTCTTTTTTCTTTAGAGTTTCATACAAACTCTAAAGAAAGCGTTTGGCTGAAATAAACCCTATGGTTTATTTCACAGGCATCGAGACAGTAAGGTGGGCGAAACTCGAAGACGCGGACTCTATTGTGGCTGTTGTATACTAAGTGTATGGAACAGCTTATTCTTATTATTGTGTTGGTGGTGGTAATCGCTGGGTTTGGTGTCGTTATTATTATCTTGAATAATCGGCTACGTGATATGAAAAATAGCGATTCAGTGACCATGCTCAAGGGCGATGTGACGGAGCTTGGACGGACCATTGCAGCGCTACAGCAACATGTGAGTGACAAGCTAGAGCGTAACACGATGGCCATGCAGACGTCGGTGCAAAAGCAGCTGGGCGAAAGTGCAAAATTGGTCAGTGATGTGACGCAGCGTCTGGCAAAACTGGACGAGACAAATCGTCGAGTGGTTGACGTGGCGGACGAACTGAAAACATTACAGAATGTGCTGTCGAACCCAAAGCAGCGCGGCGTATTTGGCGAGTATTATCTGGAATCGGTATTGGACAACATTTTACCACCGCATCATTTTCAGATGCAGTATAAATTCAAAGACGGCGAGATTGTTGATGCGGTGATTTTTCTTGAACGTGGACAGATACTGCCGATTGACAGCAAGTTTAGCCTAGAAAATTACAATCGGATGGTGAGTGAAAAAACCAAAGCCGAACGCGAGAAGTGGTTAGCGAAAGTACGTACAGACTTAAAAACGCGCATCGACGAAACCAGTAAATATATTCGGCCGAGCGAAAATACGATGGAATTTGCTTTTATGTTTATTCCTAGTGAATCATTGTATTACGACTTGTTGATTGGTGAAGTGGGGACCGGCGCGAGCGCGCGTGATATGATCGAGTATGCATTTCGTGACAAGCACGTGATTATTGTGAGTCCGACGAGTTTTATGGCGTATTTGCAGACAGTGATGCAGGGGCTGCGTAGTTTGCAAATTGAAGAACAAGCCAAGGATATTCAGGTACGTGTGGGGCAGCTGGGTCGTCACATTGCGGCGTACGAAGGCTTTATGCAAAAGCTTGGTACTAGTCTGGGGACGACAGTGAATCACTATAACACCGCACATAACGAGCTGAAAAAAATCGACAAAGATATTGTCAAGATTGCTGATACTGATGCCAGTGTCGATCCGCTGCGTATCGATCGTCCGCAACAAGAAAACTAATTGTGATATATAAAATACGCTCCTGAAACGGAGCGTATTTTATAAAGTAGGTTGTGGTTGTACCTAAGCTTTTTTCTCGACGCTTGAAAGAACGTCGCGAAGAGCAAATCCGATAACACCACCAAAGAGTGGAGCAACGAGATAAACTGCCATTGCCATGACATTGATCTTTGACCAGTCGATTGCCTGTCCAGCAAGTGCAAGCGCAGGGTTGAAGGTAGAGTGTGCCTGGACGTAGCCAGCAGCGATGGTTGCAAATACACCAGCAACCAAGATACCAAATCCGATAGTCAGTGCTTTTGCAACGCGATCGTTAGCAATCTGACGTGCGCCAGCAACAGCGAAGGTAAAGATACTTGCTGCAATGAGCTCAACGAAGAAGACGGCCCATTCGTTTTTGCTTGTAAGTTCAGCAAGCTTGAATAGCTGTGGTGCTGATTGGCCCATCATGGCTGCAGATTGTGAATCTGCCTGAGGCGCTGCATTCAAGAACATGTTCAGTACAGCGAACGCCATTGTTGCGCCAAGAATCTGAGCAACGATGTACCCGATTGCACGAAGGCTGGTGATTTTACGTGTTACCCATGCACCAACGGTAACTGCTGGGTTAACGTGTGCGCCCGAGAGCGTACCAACCATCAATACGATACCTGCAAGTGCAAAACCGAGGTAAAGAGGGTCGCCCTTTGTGCCGAGGAATGCAACGGTGAGTAGGAACGTACCAACGAATTCGCCGATAAGCGCTGCTGCGATGAATGTCTTGTTGCGTCCGCGTGTTACAGATGAGACTGCGACGGGAGCTGACGTTGCTTTAACTGTCGTTACTTTTGTAGTCGATGGCTTGGCAGTAGTTGACCGTGCTTTTGTTGTGGTCTTCTTTGCGGTAGAGCCGGCTTTTTTAGTCGCCATAAATTTCCCTCCTTATAGTGAAATTATGAGGTTAGTATAGCATACTCGTTATGCATACAACAAAAAGGTGTATACTAAAAGTATGAGTTTATTTGTACAGCAAAATAGCAATCGGACGAAACTGCAAGAACGATTGGCGAAGGAATTGACCGAAAAGGCCAAGAAAAAGGCTGAGCTTGAAGCCGAATTGCCAGACGGCGTGGACGATTCACGCTATATCGAAGGTACCAAAACAACGACGAGTTTAGCATGGGTATGGATTTTGATTGTCGTGGTAGCGGTTGGTGCGTCGCTGTACTTTATGGCGCGCGGATAAAATCGGTGACAACTCCTGTTAATTGCCGTATACTGATAAATAGATTATGACTAATATGACGACGCTCCAAGCTGAACTTATTGCGCGAGTGCAGGCGAGTGCCGAACCGCGCGAGGTGTTGAAGGCGCCCGAACTAAAGCGCCTGTATGGTGAAATCCCAACGTTGCCAGTTGAAGAGCGCGGAGCGTTTGGTAAACAAATCAATATGCTCAAGCAAGCTTTGGAGCAGGCGATTGCAGCGCGAGAAGCGGCTGCTGAAGAGGCGGCGAGCGTGCCGCTTGACGTGACGGCACCATTTGGCGAAAACGCGACGCTGTCGTCACTACTGCCGGTTGATCAGGGTAGTGTGCATCCACTGCGCCAAGAAATCGCCTATATTAGCGACGTGTTTTCGCGTATGGGGTTTGTCACCGAAGAATCTCGTGAGATTGATGATCAGTATCATATGTTTGAGTCACTCAACTTCCCTGCCGGACACCCAGCGCGTGATGAATACGATACGTTCATGACAGAGCAGAAAGACACTGAGGGTGAGGCTTTTATTGCGCCAGCACACACGAGTACAATGCAGCATCGCATCCTCAAAAAATACCGCAAAGATTTGCTTGCAGGAGAGCCAATTGCGGCGATTGTTCCGGATCGCACATTTCGTAACGAGGATTTGGATGCGCGTCACGAGCATACGTTTTATCAAGTTGAAGGGGTGTATGTCGCACGCGGCGTTCATGCTGGGATGTTGATCGCGACATTGCAAACATTTTTGGAAGAATACTACGGCAAGAAATTACAGGTGCGGGTGAATCCGTTTTATTTCCCATTTACCGAACCAAGTTTTGAATTTGCGCTGAGCTGCCCGTTCTGCGGCGGAGATAACCCGAACTGTAAAGTCTGCGGTGGCGAAGGCTGGATTGAACTATTGGGCTGTGGCATGATTCACCCAAATGTACTCAAGGCAGCTGATATTGACCCGACCGAATTTACCGGTTTTGCGTTTGGTTGCGGTATCGATCGATTAGTGATGATGAAGTACGCCATCGAAGATGTGCGCCATTTCGAAAGCGCCAAACTTGATTTTTTGAGGCAGTTTTAATGAAGTGGAATAGTACGCAGAATATGACGGAGTGCGCGATATGAAAGTAAGCCTAAATATCATCAAACAATACATTGATTTTGAATTGCCACCAGTCAACGAGTTAGTGCAGCGCATAAATGGTCAACTGGGTGGGGTCGAAGAAGTGATTGACCTTGCGGCCAAATACAAAGACGCGACGATTGTGAAGGTTGTCGAATGTGAAAAACACCCTGATGCTGATCGTTTGAGTGTCACGAAAATCGATATCGGTGCAAATGAGCTGGTGCAGGTGGTGTGTGGCGCACCAAATGTGCATGCTGACATGTGGGCAGTGTGGTTGCCGCCAGAATCAATCGTGCCAAGTACGTTTGGAACGGATGATGAATTTACGCTTGGTGCGCGCGAACTACGCGGCGTAATGAGCCATGGGATGCTGGCCGCCGGTGATGAACTTGCGATTAACAGCGATCACGAAGGCATTATTGAGATAACTGAGCATGACGTACCAGCCGGCACAACAGTAACGTCGGGTGCTCGGTTTGCCGAAGTGTTTGGGCTTGACGACACGATTATCGATATCGAAAACAAAATGTTTACGCATCGTCCTGACTTGTTTGGACAGCTAGGTGTGGCGCGTGAGATTGCTGGTATTTTTGGCAAATCATTCACCAGTCCAGTATGGTATGCACAGCAACCAGATATTGCAAAAGAGCTTGATAGCCTGCCGCTTGATGTCTTTAACGACGCGACACAAAAAGTACCGCGATTCATGGCAGTAGCTGTCGACAATGTTCAGGTTGCGCCGAGTCCATTATGGTTGCAGTGCGCGCTGATCGCTATGGGCGGCAAGCCAATTAATAATATCGTTGACGTGACGAATTATATTATGCTTTTGACGGCCCAGCCGACACATGCCTATGATTATGCAAAAATTCGTGGGCAGACATTGGGTGCGCGGATGGCTCGAAAAGGCGAAACGATTACACTATTGAACGACAAGACGTACGAACTGGATAGTGATGATATTGTGATTGCCGATAGCGAAGG
>JASLCP010000056.1 GCA_030151825.1 Candidatus Saccharimonadales bacterium | reverse complement strand
TTTTTGGCACGGCGCTCATGACAACGGTGAGAACCGAATCGTTTCGTTCGATGATTTCATAATCAACGTAGAGAAGGGGAAGTGGCAATGGAATATATTGTCCAACCTCGATTGCTACGGCATCTTTGAGGGTCTTCTCGGCACTAACCGGTACCGTAAAGGTACGAGAAAAGGTTCGTGATGTTGGAATACCAAGAACAACTTGATCGCTTGGCAGGCTTCCGACGAGCTTTTTGTCCAGCAAGATGCGAAGACTGTCCGAAAGGTAGTTATCATCCTCTTCGAAAGCTTTCTTGATACGCAGCGGATCAAGGTCGTTGTTGCCATATCCAATAACTGCTTGTTTTTTGAGATCGATTGCCATTACCTTGATGTCAGTGCTGCTGATATCAAGGCCAATAATAGGTTTGTCTGTGTATAATAATTTTCTCATTTTGCCCACTTATTTGCTGCTAGTATAACATGGTGAAATGCTTATGCCTAGCCCTACTAGCCCTTAATATTCTGCGCGAGACTAGCAATTGGCCCCATGACACTGGCTGCAACAAGTCCGACAGCTGACCCCATGATAACAATCATCACTGGCTCGATAATTGAACTGAGTCCGTTGATTGCCGTATCGACCTCTTCTTCGTAAAATTCGGCTACTTTGACGAGGACAACATCAGTTTGCCCGGTTTCTTCACCCACAGAGAGCATTTGGGCAACGATAGCCGGGAAGAGCTCGTTGCTTTCGATAATGTGCGAGAGCTGCTCACCGTTTTTTACTTTGTCGACAGCATCAAGCAGCGCTTGCTCGTAGACGGTATTTCCCAGAGCGTGGGCGGTGACGGTGAGGGTTTCGATAATCGATACGCCAGCGCCGTTGAGTGACGAGAAGGTTCGTGCGAAACGCGCGATAATCACTTTTTTGATAACGCCGTTTACTGCAGGAACTTTGAGAACAAAATGATGGAATTGTTTTTTGCCGACTGGGGTACGGATGTATCGGATAAGGGCGTAGACGCCACCGATGAACACAGGAATAATGATGTACCAAAACGTCAGCATAAAGCTACTGAGTCCCAACATGACTTGTGTAATGAGTGGCAGTTGTGCGTCTTCGCCACCAAGGTCGGTCAAAATAGCGCCAATCTGCGGAATCACAAAGAGCATTAGTCCAAAAAAGGCGAGGACAGTAATCACCAACAGCACCGCTGGATAGGTCATGGCGCTTTTTACTTTTTTGCGAATAGTGGCGTTTTTTTCTTGTTGGAGCGCCAAGCGTTTAAGGATCTCATCAAGGATACCGGCAGTCTCACCAGCGCGCACCATGTTGACATAGACGTCACTAAAGGTCAGTGGGTGCTTTGCGAGGGCGTCACCAAGTGAGGAGCCACCTTCGACATCTTTGATAACGACAACCAAGATGGCCTTGAGGGCTGGACTTTCGGAGTGCTGTTCGAGTGAGGTGAGTGAACGAAGGAGGGGGACGCCTGCTCCTACCATGGCACTGAGCTGGCGGGTAAAGATAACGATGTCGTCTGATTTCACCTTTGAATTAGTGAGGAAGGGGATATTGATACCCTTTTTCTTGCTATCGAGTGTGACGCTTAGCGGTCGCAGGTGCTGTCGCTTGAGCGTTTCGATAACTGACGTTTCGTCATTGGCATCAAGTGTGCCGGATGTTGTCTTGTTTGATTCTGATGTCGCGGTATATTTATATCTTGGCATAGTTTACTCCTTCGTTACGCGCAATACTTCCTCAACGGTTGTTTCACCGCGAAGTGCTTTGATAAGTCCATCGGTTTGCATGGTAAGCATGCCTTCTTTGATAGCTTCGCTCTGGATTTGGTTGGCCGTAGCGCTGGCGGTGATAAGTTTTTGGATGGCTAGCGAGTTATCGAGCACCTCGTAAATACCGATACGACCCCTAAATCCATCATGTGTTCCGCTGCCGTCCTCATATTCGACTGGCCGGTAGAGCGTTTTAATACCTGTTTCGGTGGTACTGAGGGGTGCATCACCGCCAACGCCAGCGGCAGCAGCTTGTTTTTCGAGCTCATGGATATACTTAAATCCACCCGCATCTTCGACATTAAAGAGATGGACGATGGCATCGACTTCTTCTTTGGTCGGTTCGTACGGTTCAATGTGTTCTTTATCGAGGCGGCGGACGAGACGCTGACCAACGACGGCGCGGACGGTGCTGGCAATCAAGAACGGTTCGATATCCATGTCGAGCAAACGCGGCAAACATGTCGCAGCGTTATTGGTGTGGAGAGTTGAGAAGACGAGGTGTCCTGTCAGGGCCGCCTGCACGCCGAGATTGGCAGTTTCACCGTCACGGATCTCCCCTACCATGATGATATTCGGATCTTGACGAAGGAGAGCACGGAGGCCGGTGGCGAAGGTCATGCCGGCCTTTGAATTGGTCTGTGTTTGATTGACACCGGGAATTTTGTACTCAACAGGATCTTCGATGGTCGAGATGTTGACGTCGGGTCGGTTCAGCTGGGTGAGGACGCTAAAGAGACTCGTTGATTTACCCGACCCAGTTGGACCGGTGACCAGAATCATACCGTGTGGTTCGCTGATGGCCTCGGTCAGGACTTTGTATGAGTGTCCCCAGTAGCCTAGCTGGTCGAGCGACACGGCTTGGTTAGATTCGTCCAGAATACGCATGACAACCTTTTCGCCATCGCTAATTGGCAGGGTGCTGACACGAAGAGCGTATTGCTTGCTGGCGACCTTCACTTTGAAACGACCATCTTGCGGGACGCGTCGTTCGTCGATTTTCAGGTTTGAGAGGATTTTGATACGGCTTACAAGAGCGGCATGAACGTTTCGCGGCAAACGGTTAACTTCTTTGAGAACGCCATCGATGCGATAGCGAATCTGGACGTATTCTTCGCGAGGTTCAATGTGAATGTCGCTGGCGCTTGAGCGGATGGCATATTCGAGCAGTAAGTTAATGGTCTGCGCAATCGGTGAGTTTTCGGCGACATCTTCGTCACTCACCTTGTCGTTAGCTGTGTCGTCCTCGCGCTGAATATCGATCATGTCGTTCAGCTCTTTGTCGACGTCACCCCTGTAATTATCGAGAGCAGCAACAATGTTTTCGTGCGGAGATATATAAATACGTGTATTTTCACCGATTTGTTTTTCGATAAAGTCGACCGCCTGGACATCATCAGGGTCGTCCATTGCAAGATATTGGAGGCCATTTTCGTCAATCTTGAACAAGACGGCGTTGTATTGCCGTGCAATATGTTCAGGGATTTTCTCGAGCACATCGGTGGGGATGTCGTCCGGGTTGATCTCGATATAGGGAATATCAGCGTATTCTGCGAATAGTTTAGTGAGCGTTTTTTGGTCAAGGAGTTTATTCTCGAGGATTAACTCTTGAATTGGTTGCTTCGAACGAGCGCCTTCTTGTTTGAGGGCTTCAAATTGCTCGTCAGTAATATATTCACCCTGTGCGAGCAGTTTTTCGATCGTTGCGTCTGATATATGCATAATGCTTATGCCGATTATAGTAAACATCCTATAAAAGTGCTAGTGGTTTTTATGGATTTGCGGCACATAGGTATCAGGGGCGACAGGTGGTATAATTGGATAAAATGATTGAAGTACACGGTGAAAATGATATGAAACGTCTGGGCGCTCGTCTGGGTACGCTGCTACTTGGTGGCGAGGTAATTGAGCTGGTCGGTGATGTTGGTGCTGGTAAAACAACGTTTGTTAAGGGGCTGGCCGAAGGATTGAGGATCGATGACGACGTGCAAAGCCCGAGCTTTACGATTAGTCGTAGTTATGACGCCCGCGATGGTTTGCGGTTGATGCACTATGATTTTTATCGATTGGATGATCCTGGGATTATGGCGGCTGATTTGGACGAAGCAACACAAGATCCGACGACCGTAACAGTAGTTGAATGGGCGGATATTGCGAGTGATGTTTTGCCAACGGAACGGCTAACGCTGACGATTAATTCGCCACAAGAGACCGTTCGTCGCATTGATATCCAACCGAATGGTAATCACGCATCACGATTGGCGGAGGCGATGGCGTGATTATTTTGCTTGACACCTCAACACCGCTGTGTCGATTTGGTGTTGTGCGCGACGGTTCTGTTACATGGCATGAATGGCAAGCTGATCGACAATTAGCCAAAGGACTGCTTCGGTATATGACGACAGTGTTAGCGGCGGATCAGAAGACGTTGTCTGACATTCGTGGTATCGGTGTATTTCGGGGTCCTGGCAGTTTTACAGGGCTTAGGATTGGACTCACGGTCATGAATACATTAGCCGATAGTTTGGCGGTGCCGATTGTTGGTGCAGATGGGGACACATGGCAGACGCAGGTAATTGAGCGGCTCAACCGTGGTGACACCGATCAAATTGTCATGCCCGAGTATGGTGCGGCGGCGCACATTACGACGCCTCGCAAATAACACTCTTGCACGAGATGGACGGCGCACGGTACAATGGCAGATAGCTTACTAAAGCTTTTATTTACTTCAATTTTGATACATTCCGTCACCACCCGACAAGAGATACATTTCCGTTTAAGTAATGGCTGCGTTTTCAGGTATGGCGGAGAAAGGATAACGATATGATAGAGGGTATTATTGCCGCTATAGCAGGGGTTGTTTTTGGCGTTGGCGGAACGATTGTCTATGACAAGCAGCGAGCTGCGGGCAACAAACACAAGGCTGACCAGATACTCGCAAAAGCACAAGAAAAAGCGAGTGATGTTGTATTGAAGGCGAAAGACGAGGCGCTAAGTCTGGAAAACGATCGTCGTAAAGAATGGAAAAAAACCGAAAATCGTTTGGCAGATCGCGAGACAGCACTTGATCGTAAGCTGGATGAGCTGGATAAACGCGCCGAAAAACTGCGCCACCAAGAGGACGAAGCTGAAAAGCTAAAAGACGAAATTCGTGAAATCCGCGGTCGCCAGCAAGAAAAACTCGAAAAAATCGCCAAGCTGACAAAATCAGACGCAGCTGATAAATTGATGCAAATGACCGAGCGCGACATCAAACAAGATTTGACAGGTCTGGTTGCGAAACTACAAAAAGATGCCATGGATGATGCCGAAGAGCGAGCACAGATGATTATTTTGACTGCTATGGAGCGCATGAGCTCGGAAGTAACGGCCGAGCGAACCGTGACTGCAATTAAGTTGACCGATGACGAAATGAAGGGTCGCATTATTGGTAAAGAAGGTCGTAATATTCAGGCGCTGCAGCGTGCGACGGGTGTTGATATTTTGGTTGACGACACGCCAGGTATGATTATTTTGTCGAGCTTTGATCCAGTGCGTCGCCAAGTCGCACGCTTGACACTTGAAATGTTAATGAAGGACGGACGTATTCATCCAGGTCGCATCGAAGAAGTTGTCGCCAAGGCACAAAAGCAAATCGAAAAGGAGGTTAAGCAGGCCGGTGAAGATGCGGCACGCGAAGTTGGTGTAACGGGTATCCCGCGTGAAATGCTGCAGCTGCTCGGTGAGCTGAAATTCCGTACCAGTTACGGCCAAAACGTGTTGATGCACTGTACTGAAATGGCGCACTTGGCAGGTCTGATTGCCGAAGAAATTGGCGCTGATGTTCGTACGGTAAAAATTGCGACGTTGTTACACGATGTCGGCAAGGCTGTAACGCACAAAATGGAAGGTAAGCATCATCACATTGGTGCTGAGCTAGCTCGCAAATACGGCATGAAAAAAGAAATTGTCCATGCTATTGAGGCTCATCATGATGATATCGAGGCCACGACACCAGAAGCATTGGTTGTTCGCGTCTGTGATGCTTTGAGCGCCGCTCGACCAGGTGCGCGTAATATCAGTGCCGAGAACTTTGTCGAACGTATGCGTGATCTTGAGAACGTTGCAACGAGTTTTGAAGGTATCGACAAGGCATACGCGATTAGTGCTGGCCGCGAAGTTCGCGTTATTGTGAGTCCAAAACGTGTCGATGACCTGAGCGCGATTAAGCTTGCTCGCGATATCGCCAACAAAATCGAAAGCACGATGCAGTATCCTGGCACGATTAAAGTCAATGTCATCCGTGAAACGCGTGCTGTGGAGTTTGCTAAATAATGACGTATACTGTTGAACAAAATCGCGCCTGGTACAATTCGTTGCCGGGCAAGCGAGTTAGTGCCGCAACCGTCCTCCGTCGTGATGATACGGTGCTGATGGTAAAGGCGACCTACAAAGATTATTGGACCTTCCCGGGCGGCGTCGTCGACGAAGGCGAATCGCCGTTTGCGGCGGCCGTTCGCGAGACAGCCGAAGAGGTTGGCGTGGTACTGGATCCGCAAACAGTGCAATTTATGAGCTGTATTTATATTCCAGAGCGACATGGTTTTTTGGATCGAGTGCATTTCTTTTTTCAGGCTATGGAACTTCCTGGTGATGTCGAACTTGCGCTGCAGGCAAGTGAAATCGCCGAAGCTGAATGGGTGCCAATAACTGAAATCGCCAAGCGTGCCGATGATCGATCGAGCTATCGTCGCATTCAGGTGATGCTCGAAACAGGCGACACTCATCCATATTTTGAAGCGATCTAATCAAAAGGAGTAAACAATGGCAGACCCAGCAACGAGAGATGATGTACAACGAGCAGTCCGTGACGGACTGAACGACCTGCGTAACGACGTGTCAAAAATGCGTGATATGGTGCAGCGTGTTGATCAGCGCACGAATGATTTGGATCATTCACAGGACCAGATTAATCGATTAGTAAACGAGATTAATGATTTGAAAAGCCAGCTTGGTACGACGAATCAATATCTCCAGCAAGTGTCGCAGTATTTACAGGTACTTGACCAGCGAGCGCGCCAAGGGGCTGACGATGCAGGATTCCATAAGTAGAATATATTTGTGACATAGAAAAAATCCGACAGTAATGCCGGATTTTTTCTATGGTCGGGGTGAAAGGACTCAAACCTTCGACCTCTCGGTCCCAAACCGAGCGCGCTATCAACTGC
>JASLCP010000016.1 GCA_030151825.1 Candidatus Saccharimonadales bacterium | reverse complement strand
AACTTGCCGTCGCAATGACGGGGGCGGTAGAAATCGAAAAAAAGGATAATCCTCGGTTCTGGCGCATCGTCGAGAACCTAGCGATTACGACAGGTATGCCGATGCCAAAAGTCTATATTATTAATGATCCAGCGCCGAACGCATTTGCGACTGGTCGTGACCCACGTCATGCGGTGGTTGCAGCTACGACAGGATTGATTGAACTAATGGACGATACTGAGCTTGAGGCAGTAATGGCACACGAAATGGGACATGTGCAGAACTATGACATTCGTGTCAGTATGATCGCCTTTGGGCTTGTCAGTGCGATCGGCTTTTTGTCGGATATCGTGCTGCATATGTTGTTTTTTGGCGGAGACAACGAAGAGCGAAATGTGCCACCATATGTATATATTATCGGTATCGTGTTAGTAATATTGGCGCCGGTTATGGCGGCAATTATCCAGATGGCAATTAGCCGTCAGCGCGAATATTTGGCTGATGCAACGGGCGCGATGACGACACGACATCCCGAAGGGCTGGTCAGTGCGCTCGAAAAACTTCGTGATTATGGCCGACCGATGCAAAATCAAAGTACTTCGACGGCACATTTGTTTTTTAGCAACCCGCTCAAAAAAGGCTTTCTTAGTGGTCTGTTTAGTACTCATCCGCCACTCGACGAACGCATTGCACGACTCCGCAAGAATGAGAATAAGTTCTAATATGAAGAAAAATATCCGGCGGTACCGCACGCAGGTTCAGCAGACAACTGGTCATATTTCGGGTGTAATTGAATCTTTTTTGATTAAACGATTTCATTTTTTTGTGACGGTAAAAAACGCAGTAGCGGTACAGATGCGTCGACTTGGTGTGGGGATTGTTGCTATTTCTCCCTCATGGCTAAAACGATTTGGAAGTACCGTTAAGCGTCCGTTTACGATTATGTATCGGCGAATCGATGGGCTACTGGGTCGTCGTCCGCACCGTAGCTTTCGATTGACGCGTCGTCGTGATTACAAACGTTCACTACAGCTACCCGGATACTGGTCATTTACCGGACAGGTGCTGTCAATGTTATGGCGTCACAAAATACTATTTGGCGGTTTGGCACTGGTGTATTTTTTGATTGCGGTTGCGATTAGCGGCGTTGGTCAACAAGAGGCTTATACTAATCTAAGCTCAACATTGAGTGAAGCGGGAGGTGAACTGTTTCAGGGAAATTGGGGTAAAGTAGGCCAAGCCGGACTATTGCTAACGACGGCTGTTACAACAGGGTTGACGCCAAACGTGACACAGGCGCAATCGGTGCTCGGCGGGCTTGCGGTGTTCTTTACATGGCTTGCAACGGTATGGGCACTGCGTAATGTCATGGCGGGCCATCGGGTCAAGATACGCGACGCGGTGTATAGTAGCGGAACACCAGTTATTTCGACCGTACTTGTTGGGGCGATAGTAATGATTCAGTTGCTACCATTTGCTATTGCGCTGCTTGTATATAATGCGGCAATTGCATCAGGCATGGTGACGGGTGGTGTTGAGTCAATGCTACTTTGGGCGGCATTGGTGCTGCTTGGGGCATGGTCGCTCTATTGGATTACGAGTACGATTATTGCGCTTGTTGTCGTGACGCTACCGGGTATGTATCCCATGCAGGCGGTTCGTACAGCGGGCGATTTGGTGATTGGGCGACGACTTCGTATTTTGTATCGCATTATTTGGACGATGGCGCTAGTGATAGTGGTATGGCTCATCGTGATGATTCCGTTGATTTTGCTGGACGCATGGGCTAAACGGATGATACCAGCGATTGACTGGCTACCAACAATCCCCAGTGTGATTATGTTAATGAGTTCATTGACGATTATTTGGCTGGCATCGTACGTGTATATCTTGTATCGAAAGGTTGTTGATGATGACGCAAGTCCCGCCTAATCGTCGCGCCGACGAACTTCGCGAATTGCTGAACCGGTACAGTTACGAATATCATGTGCGTGACGAGCCAAGTGTGAGTGATGCGGTGTATGATGGGCTGTTTGCCGAGCTGAAACAAATCGAAGGGAATCATCCGGAATTGGTGACGCCAGACAGTCCAACCCAGCGAGTAGGTAATGAGCTAAAAGATGGCTTTCAAAAAGTCACGCATAGTACGCGTATGTTGAGTCTCAATGATGTGTTTAGCCCTGAGGATGTACAGGCATGGGTGACGCGTATGGACAAATTATTACCTGGTAAAAAGCACGAATTTTTTGCTGATATCAAAATGGACGGTCTGGCGTGTGCGTTAGTCTACCGCGATGGCGTGCTAGAGCAGGCGGTGACGCGTGGCGACAGTTTTGTTGGCGAGGACGTGACGAATAATGTACGCACCATAAAGAATGTGCCGCTGCGACTACACCGACAAAAAGGATTCGAACAATTTCTGGTGGGTCGTACCGAAATTCGCGGTGAAATTGTCATGCTCAAAAAAGATTTTGAAATGCTGAATAAACGACAGCGCGAACGCAGCGAACCAGAGTTTAAAAACCCGCGAAACTTGGCAGCCGGAACGATTCGCCAGCTTGATCCAAAGCTGGTGGCGGCGCGACCGCTGACGTTTATTGCCTATGATTTGTTGCGTGATGAATCTAGCGATATTCCCACGAATAGTTTTGCATACGAAACGTTGACTGCATTAGGATTACGGCGCAACCAACAGGCTACGACGTTTTCTTTGATACACGATGTCATGGCATTTATTCATGAATGGGATGAAAAGCGTCACGATTTGCCGTTCAATACCGATGGCTTGGTTGTCAAGGTAAATGATCGAGCACAGTTTACGCAGCTGGGCGTTGTCGGCAAGCAGCCACGTGCGGCCGTTGCCTACAAATACGCCGCCGAGCAAGCGACGACCGTCGTCCAAGATATCGTAATAAGCATTGGCCGAACTGGTGCGGCAACACCCGTGGCGGTATTTGACCCAGTGCAGGTCGCCGGTACGACAGTGCAACATGCTAGTCTTCATAACGCTGACGAAATCGCCCGAAAGGATGTGCGGATTGGTGATACGGTCGTGATTTTTAAGGCCGGTGACATCATTCCACAGGTCGAAAGTGTCGTGACTGAGCTTCGACCAAAATCAGCCAAGAAATTTAACTACGAACAGGCACTTGCCGAACAATATCCCGAACTCGAGTTTGAGCGCCAGGGTAACGATGTTGTCTATCGCGTCAAGGGATCGAGTAGTGATCTTATTCTGAAACGTGCCGTCGAATACTATGCAAGTAAGGGTGCACTTGATATTGACACGTTGGGCGAGAAAAATGTCGTTGCGCTGGTTGATGCTGGGCTTGTTAAAAGCGTCGCGGATATTTATGCGCTGACCTACGAAGATGTCATAAAACTTGATCGATTTGCTGACTTGTCAGCACGAAAACTTGTGGCGGCAATCCAAGGAAAAAAGACACCACCACTCGAAAAGTTCATTCTGGGTCTAGGAATTCGTCATGTCGGCGCACAGACAGCAATTGATTTGGCTCGTCGGTTTGAGTCGATCGAGTCATTAAAACGGGCGACGCTCGAGCAACTCGAAGAAGTTGATGGTGTTGGTAAAATCGTTGCAGAATCAGTTGTGACGTGGTTTGCCGACGAAGATAATATCACACTGCTTGATACGTTTACAGCACTTGGTGTGCGGCCACATTACGTGAGGAAGTCAGGCGGTAAATTAACGGGACAGAGTTTTGTGGTAACTGGTACGCTGGCGACGATGGGCCGTGACGAAGCGGCCGAAAAAATTCGTGCACTTGGCGGGACGTTCCAGACCAGCGTCGGCAAAGATACGACCTACCTTGTGGCGGGCGGCAAAGTCGGCGCATCAAAGCTCAAAAAGGCTGAAAGTTATGGTACGAAAATCATTAACGAAGAAACATTTCGCAAGCTGATTGGATGAACGGTGATGAGTGATAGGCTTTCTTTATGTGGCACGTATCGCCACGCAAAAACGGGACGTACCTACGAAGTGCTGGGGATTGCACACCAGACCGAAACGGATGAACTGCTTGTCATTTATAAGCCGCTGTATAAAAGTGACCATGAGTTATTCGCGCGACCTTATGTCATGTTCACAGAAACTGTTGAAATAAATGGCGAAACAAAACCAAGATTCGAGAAAGTTACCTAACGGGGCTTTAATTAGCGTACAATAAGCACTATGGCACATACGGCAATTAAATCACATAAACTCATGGTGCAAAAAGGTGGCCAGGTTATTTTGCCATCACTTGATATCGACGTGCGGGCAGGATCAATTACGGGATTGATTGGCCCAAGTGGTTCGGGCAAGACGACACTAATGCGAGCGATGGTTGGTGTGCAGCGATATCAGGGTGAATTAACCGTTCTTGACATGCCCGCAGGTACAGCGGTGCTTCGTTCGAAAATTGGTTATGTGACGCAACGTCCAGCGATTTATGATGATCTGACAGTCAGGCAAAATATCGCGTATTTTGCGGCAATGATCGGCCAAAAGAAATCGAGCGATACAGTCATCAATCAAGTGCAACTGACAAAGTATACAGATCAGTTAGCGGGGTCATTATCGGGCGGTCAACGGGCGCGAGTGAGTTTAGCAGTGGCGCTACTCGGTAGTCCGGACGTCCTTATTTTAGATGAGCCAACCGTCGGTCTTGATCCGCTACTGCGAAATGATTTATGGGCACTATTCCGTGCGTTCGTAGAGTCGGGAAAAACCGTGCTGGTATCGAGCCATGTCATGGATGAGGCCGAGCGCTGCGACGATATTATCTTGCTCCGAGAGGGCTCGGTGCTTTGGAACGATAGTCGCAAAGGACTGCTTGAAAAAGCACACGCAAAGACTGTTGGTGTGGCATTTGAAACAATGATTCGGGAGGACGCATAACATGTACCATGTGCAGGCAACCTTGGCGACCAGCCGTCGTATTTTGCAACAACTTTCGCACGACAAACGCACGATTGCATTGATGTTTATCGCACCGTCGATCCTTATGGTGCTGTTGGCTTGGGTGTTTTCGGATAATCAACAGACATTCGATATGATTGCACCAGCGATGCTCGGGGTGTTTCCATTTGTAATTATGTTTTTGGTGACGAGTATTACGACATTGCGCGAACGTACGGGCGGAACGTTAGAGCGATTAATGGCGATGCCGGTCGCTAAAAGCGATATCATTATCGGCTATGCGTTGGCGTTTAGCTTGTTTGGCGCAGTGCAGTCGCTGATTACGAGTGCTGTTGCGATTTACCTGCTTGGCATGGAAGTGACGGGGCCGCTATGGTTTGTGATTATGGTCGCGATGCTTGATACACTATTGGGCGTGGCGCTGGGACTATTAGCCAGTGCGTTTGCCCGTACTGAGTTTCAAGCGGTGCAATTTATGCCGGCATTTATCTTTCCGCAAATCATCATCTGTGGGCTATTCGTGCCGTTGGCCGCACTGCCGAACGTACTAGAAACAATCGCTTATTATCTGCCGCTGACCTATGCGGTTGATGCATTGAATCAAGTCACGCACGAGATGGCGATATCGACTGATATGTGGCGTGACGTATTGGTGATTGGCGCGTGTATCGTCGTCGCATTGTTGCTTGCGAGCCTGACATTGCGTCGAAAAGAATCGTCATAACTTTGATACACTAAGTATATGAAACAGGTGATATTCGCGACAGGCAATCAACGTAAAATTGCAGAGGCGATGGCAACATTACAGCCGTATGACGTGACGGTATTGCCGCAAAAAATCGCAATGGATGAAATTCAACATCGTGATCCGGTAGAAGTCACCAAGGCAAAGGCGCGCACAGCCTTTGCAGTAACAGGGCGACCAGTTGTCGTGTCTGATACAAGTTGGTCGGTTCCGGCGCTCGGCGGGTTTCCCGGTGCATACATGAAGGATATTGGTGCATGGTTGCAACCCGAAGATTGGCTGGGAATGATGCGACATCATAACGACAAACGGATTATGTGTCATGAACATGTCGCCTTTTATGATGGCACGACGCTTAAACATTTTCAGTCTGATTATGAAGGGCATTTTGTCGA
Source organism: Candidatus Saccharimonadales bacterium (assembly GCA_030151825.1). Classification (GTDB taxonomy): domain Bacteria; phylum Patescibacteriota; class Saccharimonadia; order Saccharimonadales; family Saccharimonadaceae; genus JASLDG01. Next base: position 8,213 of record JASLCP010000016.1, on the reverse strand, counting down.
CACACCGCGTGGCCGTGATGACGACGAAGAATCGTTCGAAAAAGTCGTCGTGCTGTACGGTGACAAAACGATGGCCGAGCAGCTCGAGGCGGGTGAGTTGGCTTCTGCTGGTGAGGAATTAGAGCATTGGCAGCAGTTTGGTGTGTGGTATCAAACGTACGAGACGGCTGTATAATGGGGCGGGTAAAACGTCAGACAAAACGTATAGCGGTCGGTGCTGTTGGCGGTATTGTACTTGTCGCTGGCATTATCATGATTCCGTATCCTGGACCTGGCTGGCTTGTCGTCTTTATCGCTCTGGGTATTTTGTCAACCGAGTTCGAATGGGCGGAGCGTGTACTGGTATTTGCGCGCGGCAAATATGATGCATGGGAGGCTTGGCTGGCACGACAATCTCGCTCTGTGAAAGCTTTTTTTTGGTTGCTGACCTGTGCGGTAGTGATCGTGACAATTTGGCTGCTCAACGGCTATGGTATTATTAATGCCCTTCTGGGGCTTCATTGGAACTGGGTCGTATCACCATTCTTTCGTCACGCATAATAAAATAGACGACACCCTTGGGTACCGTCTATTTTGTAGCCGCTAGTATAAATTACCAGCTGCGTTGGCGGAATGCACCACCGTTGTTGCCTCCGTCGTTAAAATCACGACGTGGGCGATCTTCTTTTGGACGAGCAAGGCTGACATTGATCGTGCGACCGTCGAGCTCTTTGCCGTTCAACTGATCGACAGCTTTTTGGTTGTCGTCTTCGTTTTCGAATTCGACAAAGCCAAAGCCCTTGCTGCGGCCTGTTTCACGGTCGGTGATAACACGCGCGCTTGCAACAGGACCAACTTGCTCGAAATGAGCTTTGAGGCCATCATCAGTTGTTGCGTAAGCAAGGCTACCGATGAAAAGATTTTGTTGTGCCATGGATACGTTTCTCTCTTAATTAACTACTTCGTCAGATCGACCATCACGAACAAGTTAAGAAAGAGTGATCCAAGGGAAAACGCTAACTTTACGTGCGAATGTTTCTGAACACTGTTATTTAAGCATAGTTTTGCAAAAAAAGCACTAATTAACAAAGAAAACAAGCCGAATAATAGCAAAAAGAGCGAAAACAGAGAAAATAGCGTTTAAAACCATGGGCTGATATACTTTTTTATACCATGAAATAGCGGTGAGCCCGAGACCCCCGATAAGTGCCATTTCGTGATAAAGGAGCGAATCTCCTCGCAGTATACCGGAAGAGAGTAGCGCGTAACTCACGAGTATGCTGATAGAGCCTATCCATCCGAATAATTCGAGTGCAGTGTTTTTCTTTTGACGCATGTCTTCACAACTATATGAGAGGGGCGGCATTCTTTCAAGCTTGTGCTTTTTAAACATATCCGTCATAATGATAAACAGTGCTGGTGCGCAAAAGGGGTAACCCGACTTTGCGCCGTAACACAAACATACGAAAACAAACCGTGTGCCCCGGGTGGGCGCGCAGCAGCAGAATAGTAGAGAGGCTCTGGTCTCTCTACTATCATTTTGAATTATGCTACACTAGTTGTGAATTGGGGTCGTCGTATAACGGCTAGTACACATCCATGGCATGGATGAAATGGGAGTTCGATTCTCCCCGACTCCACCACTAAAAGCGCATCTCCGTGGTTTGAGATGCTTTTTTAGTGGAGTCATACAGAGGGTTGCGCTGGCTTTTTTTGCCCACTCGATTATAATCAAGATTATGTTTAAAGGTCTTGACACTAAGTTTCGTAATTATATTCAGAAAAAGATGGAAGGCTACGTCGTCAGCTATTTCCAGGCGCATCCTGAGGTAAAGCTTGTTGTTGTGGCCGGGAGTGTCGGCAAAACCAGTACCAAGACAGCCCTGGCGACCATGTTGGGGCAGCGCTATCGAGTGCGCCTGCATGAAGGTAATCACAATACGCACATGAGCGCGCCGCTGGCGATTCTTGGTATTCCGTACCCTGAACATATCAAAAGTATTGGTGCATGGCGCGAGGTCTTTCGTCAGGCGCAAGCGCGGATTTTGCAACCGGCCGATGTGGATGTTATTATCCAAGAAATTGGTGCCGATCACCCGGGAGAAATCGAGCACTTTGGCACCTACTTGCGTCCAGATATAGCGGTGATTACAGCAATTACCCCAGAACACATGGAATTCTTTAAAAGCATGGAAACGGTTGCTCGTGAAGAGCTGGCGGCGGCAAACTTTAGTCAGCAAGCCATCATCAACCGTGATGATATCGACGGTCAGTATGCGGCATTTCTGACGAACAGTAATGTCACCACGTACGGCACCGATCAGACGGCTGAGTATCATTTTGTTGATGAGCATTTTTCGGTGCAAGAAGGGCACGCTGGCTATTTCGTTGCGCCAGAGTTTGCTAGTCAAACAATTCCGGCAACGGTCAAAGTATTAGGCGAGCATAACATTCGTCCTGCAGTTGCGGCAGCTACGGTTGGAGTTAAGATGGGACTGACGCCACAAGAAATCAGTCAAGGCTTTTCGCACATTCGTCCAATTCCAGGTCGTATGAGTCTTCTTGAAGGCATTCGTGGCAGCATGATTATTGACGACACGTATAACTCAAGTCCGGTTGCTGCTTATTCGGCGGTCGAGACGTTGTATTCGCTGAACGCGCCGCAACGTATCGTTATTTTGGGAACAATGAACGAACTGGGTGATGCATCCGAAGCCGAGCACGAGAAATTGGGCCGTATGTTCCGTCCCGATCTTGTTGAGTGGGTGGTGACAGTGGGTGATGAGGCCGAAAAATATCTCGCTACGGCAGCAAAATCACAGGGTTGCCAGGTAAAAAGCTTTACCAATCCGATCCAGGCCGGTGGGTTTGTCCGCAGTGTCCTAGAAGAAAACGGCCTCGTGCTAATTAAGGGCTCTCAGGACCGCGGTTATCTAGAAGAGGCAGTTAAAATTTTGCTACGCACGCCCGAGCACGGCTCCATGCTGGTGCGTCAGTCGCCAGCATGGCTGGCCCACAAAGAACAATACTTTCATGAGGTTATGGTACAATAGCGCTAACGAATAATAGGGATTCCGTATGTCAGCAAAAAAAGCCAAGCAAACCGTCGTTGAATCAACACCCGATCTTGAGACACGCCGTCACACCTTTCAGGGTGTCGCATCAGGAAAGTTAGCTTTCCTGTCGCCACGTACCTTCAAAACGTCACTTGGTTCATCTCGTATGCGTCGGATGACTGGCGTTGCCATTATTGCGCTGGTAGTTTTTGTGCCAACCATTGCGCTGGCAGCGTATTCAATATGGTATCAAGGTGCCGACAAGACAGTTGCCGACGCATTTTATAATACGTTATCGTCGTCTTCGATTGGCTTTTCGGCAACGGTTGATACGCCGACGCGTCAGGTTGCGACACTTAACGGACGAGCGACTGACGGCCGAGCGGCGCTTGATGTGTCCATGAAGACGTCGTTGCCCGATGACCTGAGTACGATGAATATATCAGCCATAGCGACAAACAAAGATTTCTTTTTTAAGATACCAAATGCCAGCCGTATGCTGACGGCAAATGCACCACAGACACAAATGGCACTCTTTAATGCATTGGTTCCGGTAGTGCAGCAAGACGTCGATAATAACTGGGTCTATGTACAATCAACAGAGCTGCCGTATGTGCAATCAATTATCTCGGTATCAACCTGTGCAATGCAAGCGGCACAGCGGTTGATGACGAACCAAGAGTCACGGCTGGCGTTTATGTCGCTGTATCATGACCATTCTTTTATGGATGCAAAGCAGCTCCGTTCACGCGATTCCGAAACAACCTACCAAGTGACGATTAAGTCACGTCAGTTCACTGCCTTTTTGGATGCGCTAATGGCTCGTGGCAATGATGTGCCATTTGGCCGTTGTAGCGATGGCATCAAGACGATTCGTCAAGGCAAGCTTGGGGATGCAGTTTTGCAAGTAACGGTCAATCGTCAGACGCGCACGCTTACCAAACTCACAGTTGCGATTCCAGGGAGTACGCAGATGGCGATTGCGGCCGAAGTGACCAACGACGATGTCGAGCCGGTTAGTGAACCGCCAGAAGCAGAAATTGTTCGATTCCAAACCATCAAAAACAAGATTTTGATGGTAGCGTCTGGTATCAGCGAATAGCTCTCTCTGTAGCGTATCTGTTATAATAGAGCGTATGAAGCGCTATAATCCGATTGATATTGAACAAAAATGGCAAACGACGTGGGAAAACGAGGAAACATACACCGTTGACCTCGATGACACGACGCGGCCAAAATACCTTGGATTTAGCATGCTCCCTGGCATCACCGGCGCTGGAATTCATATTGGCCACGGCCGGACGTTCCAATTTAGCGATATCAAAGTGCGCGCCCGCCGCCAGCAGGGATACAATGCCTATCACCCAATTGGTTGGGATAGTTTTGGACTGCCGGTCGAGAATTACGCTATTAAAATCGGCAAAAAACCGCGGATTGCTCATGACGAAGCAAAGGCGAACTTTATCACTCAGCTAAAGCGCCTGGGCTATAGTTACGACTGGACCAAAGAAATCAGTACAGCTGATCCAGAATATTACAAATGGACGCAGTGGATTTTTACGCAGCTATACAAGCACGATTTGGCCTATCAAAAAGAATCACCGCAGTGGTGGTGCGAGCATGATCAAACGGTACTGGCTAACGAGCAGGTTGAGGGTGGCAAATGTTGGCGCTGCGGCAATCCAGTCGTCAAGAAAAACCTCAAACAGTGGTTTTTCCGCATTACGGCCTATGCAGACGAAATGCTTGAGGCAACCGATGATCTAGATTGGACCGAGATGGTCAAAACTATGCAAAAGAACTGGATCGGCAAGTCACAAGGTGCCGAGATTCAGTTTGCGATTGACAGTGCTGAGGATCAGGTAATCACTGTTTTCTCGACTCGTCCCGACACACTATTTGGCGCAACCTTTTTGGTACTCGCGCCAGAACATGAGTTGGCAAAAAGCTTGGCAACGAGCCAGCAACAAGCTGCCGTCCAAGAATATATTGACGCCAGCGCTCGCAAATCTGAAGTCGAACGTATGAGCGATAGCCGTGAAAAAACTGGCGTCTTTACGGGAAGCTATGCGATTAATCCCGCAACGGGTGAAAAGATTCCAGTTTGGCTAGCCGATTACGTACTGGCTGGCTACGGTACGGGTGCGGTCATGGCGGTACCGGCGCACGACGAACGCGACCATGCGTTTGCCACCACGTTTGATCTCCCGATCATCGAAGTCATCGAGCGTCCTGACGACGAACCGGGTGAATATCACGGCGAAGGGCCACTGGTCAACAGCGGACATTTTAATGGCATGGAATCGAGTGATGCTCGCGAAGAAATCGTCGCATGGCTTGAACAGCAGCAATTGGGCCGTAGCCATGTCACCTACAAAATGCGCGATTGGCTGATTAGTCGCCAGCGCTATTGGGGTGCGCCGATTCCAATTATTCACTGTGACGATCACGGGGCGGTCGCGGTGCCAGATGACCAACTGCCGGTGATTTTGCCCGATCTTGATGATTACACGCCAAAGGGTGGCGCCACGTCAGTGCTCGCCAGCGTTGACGAGTGGGTCAATACTACCTGTCCGACCTGCGGTAGACCAGCAAAGCGCGAAACCGATACGTTGGATGGCTATGCGTGTAGTAGTTGGTACTTCCTGCGCTACATCGATCCGTTCAATGCCGACCAGGCATGGTCACCCGAACGCGCCGCGCACTGGCAGCCAGTTGACTTTTATAACGGTGGCGACCATGCGGTGGCGCACTTGCTGTACTCGCGATTTTGGATGCGCTTTTTCTACAAACTTGGCCTGGTGCCAACACCCGAACCATTCAAACGCATGATGTATAACGCCTATATTATGGCACCCGACGGTACCAAAATGAGCAAGAGTAAGGGTAATACGATTGATCCACTTGAGATTATGGATAGCGGCTATGGTGCCGATAGTTTGCGCGTCTACGAAATGTTTATTGCGCCGTACGATCTGGATGCGCCGTGGGATACACGTGGTGTGCCGGGCACCTATCGTTTCCTTAACCGTGTGTGGACATTAGTACAAGAATATCTTGAGGCAGAGAGGAGCGGTGTGACTGATGCCGACAAGGGCCTATTGGCAATTGCGCATAAAACCATCAAAAAAGTCACCACCGATATCGAAGATGATAAATTTAATACCGCCGTATCGAGTATGATGGAGGCAGTCAATGGCCTGTATAAAGTCAAAGAAACACATGGTATCCAGCAAAGTGACACGTGGCAATTTGCACTCGAAAGTCTGCTGCAAGTCCTCGCGCCATTTGCGCCGCACATCACCGAAGAGTTGTGGCATGATATGGGTCATGATGACACGATTCACCGCGATCATTGGCCAAAGTGGGACGATGCTTATTTGGTATCGGATACCATGACAGTGATTGTGCAGGTTAATGGTAAGCTACGAGCCAAACTAGACCTCCCGGCTGATACGTCCGAAGATGATGTCAAAGCAGCTGCATTGGCCAACGAAAACGTCAGTAAATTCGTCGAGGGCCAGCCAAAGAAGGTGATTTATATTCCGAAAAAACTCGTGAATGTTGTCACGTAACATCGTAAAGATCTCCAGAAAATGAACGATCCCCCACTTTTTAAGTGGGGGATCGAACATTGAAACGGGGTGACGGTCTAGGCACGTGCGATGCGACGAGCCTGTAACTTCTTTCGCCAGCTAACTTTCTCGATGAGCGCCAGCATGACACAAAGGTTAATGACGCTAGTGACGGCGATGGTAAAGCCCATCCAGCCGATATCGGTCGGATAGAACCTGTCGCCGCTAACAGTGATTGCGATCACCGCGTGCATGACGAACGCCAGAATGCTGATGTCGCGCAGTCTAACAACAAGAGGGCTGTAGGTGCTCCCCAGGAGGGTCAGACTGAGCATGGCGGCAATCAAGACGATAGACTGGACGGGGCTCATGGCACGTTCCTTTCAATGTTCGATTCGACCACCACGGCGTGATGTCGATAGATCTATTATAGCACTTATGCCTAAAAAGTCAATATACCCTTGAGAAAACAGCATAAACCTGCTATAATTCAAGGTAAGTTTTATGAATATCGCCTAAAAAAGGAGAACTTTAGTATATGGCACAACCAAAAAAACAGAGTAGCCCGCGCAAAACCGGTCTTCGCCGCAGCCACTTGGTGCTGAAACTCGCTCGCCGTGTCAACGGTATGTCACCTGTCAAAGTACAGACGACCAAGCGTGAAACTGGCAAAAAACTCGCCAAATAGTACCCATTCGGTGTACAATTAGCTTAATAATCAAAAAGAACCAGAAAGAACCTATCAGTTATGGCATCAAATCGTCACCTCGGAAGAATCGTCGCCCTCCAGAGTCTGTACGAGTACGAATTTCGTACGCAGGCGGAGGACACCTCGGTTGTTATTGACGATATCTTGACTCGCAATCTGAGTCGCTATAAAGAAGAAATTGATGACACGGCATTTGTGAGCGACCTTGTCAAAGGGGTAATTGATACTCAGGCAGAGCTTGACGAACATATTCGTCCGCTTGCACCAGAATGGCCGCTCGAGCAAATTGCTCGTATTGACCGCAATATTCTGCGACTAGGGCTGTTTGAGCTCCTTCATCGTAGCAAGACCGTTCCGCCTAAGGTTGTCATTAACGAGGCTGTCGAACTGGCAAAGGCATTTGGTTCTGATAACTCAAGTAAATTCGTGAATGGCGTGCTGGGCACGGCGTACCGAACGCTTGTGGAGGGAACATCAGATGCCCGCACCGAAGTTTAATCGTTTTAAACAATACTTCAATAAACGCAAACCATCTATCCAGGAAATTGTCCGAGAGCCGACCGCCGGTGGGATTGTCTTTCGTCATGGCAAAACGGGCGGTGTTGAGATTTTACTGATTCAGGACGCTAAAGATCGTTGGACAATTCCGAAAGGTCACATCGAAGAAGGCGAGACGGCGCAGCAAACCGCCAAGCGTGAAATTGGTGAGGAGGCCGGACTAAAAGAAATGGACGTGCTGTCGTGGCTTGGCAAAATCCACTTTCGCTATCGCCGTGTCGACAAATTAGTGTTGATGACTACGCAGATTTATCTGGTTAAGGCGCTCGGCGACACAAATGATATCAAAAAAGAAGAATGGATGAACGACATCAAGTGGTTCACTTTTCATGACGC
>JASLCP010000041.1 GCA_030151825.1 Candidatus Saccharimonadales bacterium | reverse complement strand
ATTGAAGAAAAAAGTAAGCGCCTTGACCGCAAAATGGCGAAACTGGCACTCATCGAAGAACTGGATGGCATGACAATTATTGAGCCGATAACAAAAACCCCTGAGTTGACTGACAACGACAGCTACGTTGCTGAGACGATTCAGGATTATGAAGACGAATTTGACGAAGAGGTTGATGATGGTCGTCCCACGCGTGAACTGATTATTGCTAGTCAAGCTGAAACTGGCGTCCGTAGTCATCGAGAGATGATGAAGTCGATGGCGCGGTATGCCACACTTGATACGTACGATGATGACGATTTTGGCGATGATGATTACGATTCGCCGATGCGTATTCGTACACGATAATCTCTAAAATCTTATCAAAATTAGCACTCGCACCTTGCAAGTGCTAATTTTTTTGGGTACAATAATAGTCAGGAAAAATAAAACGGAGGATCACCAAATGAGTACACCTATCAACCCTCTCGCTGATCGCGTGGTTGCCGTACGAGAACAAGCAAAAACCCAGACGGCGAGTGGAATTTATTTGCCGGATACTGCCAAAGAAAAGCCGGTTTATGCGACGGTCGAGGCGATTGGACCAGAGGTCAAGGGGATTAAAAAAGGCGACAAGATTGTCTATAAAGAGTATTCGACAACTGAGTTAAAGGTGAACGATGTCGAGTATATTATTGTTAAAGAAGAGGATGTGTTGGCGACGTTGTAATTCTCTACAGTGGTAATAGCGAAACTTTAAGGAGAGATATATGGCTAAGAAAGTATTTTATGATGACGATGCGCGCGAACGCGTGCTGGGTGGTGCGAAAGCACTGTATGATGCGGTCAAGGTAACCTATGGTCCAAAGGGTCGCAACGTAGTGATTGCCAAGGGCTATGGTGGTCCAACGGTCACACATGATGGCGTGACGGTGGCTGAATCGGTTGATTTGCCCGAGAATGATGACGAGACGCTGGGCTATAAGGTTGGCGCGGAGCTTATCAAGCAAGCGGCTGGCAAGCTGAATAAGGTGGCGGGTGACGGAACGACAACCGTCACGGTGCTGACGTACAATATTTTGAAAGAAGCTAATCGCTTGATTGCGGCTGGACACAATCCGCAGGAGCTCCGCAAGGGAATTGAAGCGGCAGGTGCCGAGATTATCAAGCAGCTCGATACGATGAGCGAGAGTATTGAGGGTAAAAAAGAGCGCGTAGCCGAAGTGGCGACAATCAGCGCTGGTAGTCGTGAAATTGGCGAGCTGATCGCCGATGTGATTGCCAAGGTCGGCAAGGACGGTGTAGTGACCGTTGAGGCTAGCCAAGGGCTCGAGATGGAGGCCGAGGTAGTTGAAGGCTTTAGTCTCGACAAGGGTTGGGCGAGTCCGTTCTTTGTGACCGATGCTGGTCGCCAAGAGGCGGTGTATGAAAAGCCAGCCGTGGTGATTACTGACAAAAAGATTTCGAGCGTATCAGAACTACTGCCGATCATTGAAAAGCTGGCACAGGCCGGCAAAAAAGATGTCGTATTGTTTGCCGATGAAGTCGAAGGCGAGGCGCTGAGTGTGCTGATTTTAAACAAACTAAAGGGTGTGCTGAACACCGTCGCAGTCAAGGCACCGTCGTTTGGTGATCGCCGTAAAGAAATTCTTGCTGATATTGCCGTGCTCACCGGTGCAACGGTAGTTTCTGAAGACCAAGGACTAACCTTTGAAAACGTCGGTCTCGAGGTGGTAGGAAGTGCTCGCAAGGTGATTGTTGGTAAAGACACAACAACAATTATCGAAGGTAAAGCAACTGATAAAGAGGTAAAGAACCGAATTACCCAGATTGTGGCTCAAGCTGACAATGCTAATAGCGAGTACGATAAAGAGCAGTACGAAAAACGTGCAGCAGCCCTCAGCGGGAAAGTTGCTGTCATTAAAGTTGGTGGCGCAACCGAGACCGAGATCGACGAAAAGAAATTCCGTGTTGACGATGCCGTTGCGGCGACCAAAGCAGCGCTGGCCGAAGGAATTGTTGCTGGCGGCGGGGTGACATTGGTCAATTTGTCGGCTGGAATCAAGGCGGATGGCGCCGATAGCGTTGCGGCAGGTCGTCAGATTCTGAAAAATGCCCTTCGTGCACCATTCCTGCAGATTATGAGTAATGCCGGCCTGAATAGTGAAGCACTTTTGGCGCAAGTTGAGACGGGAAAAGCTGGTATGGGTGTCGATGTGAACGCGCCAGATAAAGGTCTGGTGGATGTCAAAAAGGCTGGGGTGATTGACCCAGTTAAGGTGACGAAAGAGGCCGTCCAAAACGCAGTCTCGATCGCCTCGACAGCAGCAACGATGGGTGCACTGGTCGTTGAAATCCCAGAGCCAGAGGCGCCAGCCGCACCGATGGGCGGTGGTATGCCAGGTATGGGGATGATGTAATCGTCTCTTGACGGACGCTACAAGAGGTCGCCAATATGACGACCTCTTGTTTTTTATTATATAAAATGGTATCATATTTTTTGCTCATATCGTGAGGTGTGAGAGTTCTTGTCGTCTATCTTAGGAGTCACTGTGAGTATTTGTTCGTCGAGGTCTGCCGAAAAGGCTATCATCAAAGCAATCGCTAACGGCCCTGCGGGGAGTAGCGACCGGCCGATTGTGGACTGTGTGTTGGCCGGCCGACCGTCAAGTCAACACGAGAGGACCTTGGTATTTCAGGGGATCGATGATCTTGAGGATCGTCGCATCATCTTTGCAAAGCGGGATGATGTCACCAATATGCCAATCAGCATCGAAAAGTACGACTGCAGCAAGGCGGCAGGGATTGTTGAGACAATCGCGACACCGCCAAAGTTGACTATCGTCAAGCCGACGCTTCATATCACGGAGTTGGTAGTGCGTATGCACGAACTGCTCAAGCGTGAGGCCGGAGAGGACGGAAGAATCCGCAATGGTCTGACGGCGGATCAGTATGTGCGAAAGCTACACGCCGAGTTTTCGGAGAAGTTCGATGTATCGTACAAGCAGGTGAGTGAGGCATTTTCGTTGCTGTCGTCCCTCGAGCTGCGTGGCCATGCCAAGTCGCTCCACGGGGTCGGCATGGAGGTATCTTCCTTGACGCTTGGTGCTCAAACCGAAAGCAGGGAGACTGAAGTCACCGAACTGCGCCGTGAAATGGCACGCTTGGAGGAAGAAAACACTGGACTACTGGAGGAGAACGCGGCTCTGACCCAGGAAAACGACCGACTCGAGCAGTCGGTGGGTGATTTGCGACAACGCAATGATAAACTGGCAGCGTTTCGCGCAGATGTGCAGAATGCTCTGGAGAAAAGTGACAAGAACTAGATAGGCAATCTGCCTAGCGCCCGTCGGGAAACCGGCGGGCTTTTTCTCTTCATGGATAGTATCAATAGAAACACGAAATTAACAGGGGTAAAAGCACAAGGAGTATTGACAAAAAACACGTTTTGTGCTAGTTTAAAGACAGAACAAAAGCAAAAACAAAAAAGGTAACAACAATGTCGGAAAAAGTTATTACCGCGACCAGCACCCCTGGTGGCGAAACCAATGCTCATGCGCAAAAACTACTAGACGCTAGTAAACAAGATCAACTAGAAGCGTTCAATCGTGAATTTGGCGATGCGGACGTTGATACGGATGCGATTATCGCTGACGAGGCAAAAAAGCAAGAAGAAACGGCACAGTTGAATAAGCTGGCCGAACTTGACACTTTCCTGGATAACGCAGACGATCGACGTCGCGGGCTCAAGGCCATTTATGGATCAGAAGTCGTTAATGACATGTCTGACGAATGGATTGAAGAGTTTATCGCAGAGCGTCTTGGTAAAAATACGGCAGCCCCAGCAGAGGCGCCGCAAATTATTGAGCAAAAAGATGGTCCAGAAATTTTGGATACCAATGATTCACTTCCGACTGGCTTTCCGACGCCAGAAGAAGTACAGGCTGACATGGAAAGTGAAGGTCCTGTTAAATTAGGCTTTTGGAAACGCGCACGACTTCTAGCTGGCGCTCCCGGTCGCGCAGTATGGCGTGCTTATGGTGCGATGTTTGATCGTAGTGCTAAGCATAGTGCAAAAATGCGCGAACTGAGTGCTAATGATCCAGTTGCCTATGAAAAATACAAAAAACGTACCGGTATTATTTCGACGCTTGCAGCTGTAGCAATCGGCGGTGCGTACTTGGCAACTAAATCAGAGCACTTTTTGAGCTTGCTTGACCAGGGCAATGGTAGCGGTACGGGCCATGACGTTACACCAAATGCCGCTGATCATGCGGCTGATCTCGAACACCAAGCGCATATTGATTCATTTATCTATGATCCGGCCAAGGATCCGTTTAACCAGCCTGGTCGTCATGAGTTTAACTTTACGTCAGGTATCGATATGAGCGACCCAGCCAAGGCTAAGGCGCAGCTACTTGAGAACTGGAAACATAATCCAACGCAATTTGCTGCGGTACTGGCGAGTGCTGGCGTTATTGAGAATACCCCTGATGCACTCGATAAACTTGCCGATCAGATGAAGGCTGACCCATCAGTTTATGCCGACCATTATGATAAATTTGTTGCCTCTCTTGGTGATAACGTACAGTTCCGTGAAGGGCAAGAAGGTTACGGTAGTTTCTCGGCAGTCGACAATGGTAATGGCGGTCAGACGATTGCCTACCAAAGTCAAGTGTGGGGTGACAAACAACCGTTTATCGTGTTGGCATCAAACGACAAGCCGCTGTATATCGGTGGTCACTGTGGACAGCCCGTCTTTCTTCCCGAGACTTCTGCTCCGAGTGTTGTAACGGTACCACAAGGTGGTGCTCCAGCCCCAACATTTACACAGGCTACTTATCAGCCACCGATCGGAAATGGCAACTATACACCTCCTGAAACACCTCGGTCCCCTGAAACTCCTACAGCCCCAGAGGTTCCTGAGACGCCGACTACCCCAGAGGTTCCTGAGACTCCTGAAACACCGACGCCGAAGTCATCAAATATTAATGACTATCAGCGTCCGGGTACCGACAATACGACCGACTCTGGTATCGGCGACAAGCCACAGGTAACGGCTCCGGCCGACCCAGAACCAGCGCCAGTGGTCGAACAGCAAGCACCGAGTGGTGAATCTGTCACCGATACGCCGTCAGCTCCAGTGAATACTCCTGCTCCAGACACGACATCGAATACCACAGTTGGCAACAACAACCTAGGTGGTAACAATATCGGTACGGCCGACACTACACCAAAAACAAATACTGGCGACCTTGGTGGTCCCGCAGAATAACCATTCGTTTGTAATAACATAACAACATAGGAAAGAAAGCTATGCGCACCTTACTCACAACATTCACACAAAAAATCAGCAACAAAACCCTTGTCACACTAGCCATCGCTCTGATTGCGGTGCTGGTTATCCCAATTTCGGCTTTTGCCTGGGGGCCAGCTCGTCAGACATTTACGATCGAAACACCAGCGACTTACGTCACCTTTAACTCGATCACCAACAATCCCGCGCATGGCGATGAACGCAACTTTATGCAGGTGCGTGAGAAAGATGCACGCAACGAAACCTACGCTGACGAAATCAATGTCACCGGCGGCAAAGAATATGTTGTGTATGTGTACTACCACAATAACGCAGCATCAAACTATAACGCCAGCGGCCAGGGAATCGCCCATGATGCGTATGCTCGCGCAGAAGTTACAGCGGTTGTACCGAACGGCTCGGCAACCAAAGCGGCGGCCTATGTTGGTGCATCGAACGCCAAGCCAACCAGTGTCTACGATGACATCACGTTCAAAAATAATACTGGTAGTGATATCGCGATGCGCTACGTGCCAGGTTCGACGACTATCCATAACTTTGGCAAAACCAATGGACAGACCATGCCGGATACGATTTTGGGTAATGGTGGTGTCAAGCTCGGCTATGATGCCCTTGATGGCACACTGCCTGGCTGTAACGATTACGCCGGCTACATCACCTTCCGTGTCGTAACGACTCAGCCAAACTTTACCTTCAAAAAAGACGTTCGTTTGAACGGCACGAAAGAATGGAAAGATAGTATCGCGGCAAAACCTGGTGATAAAGTCGATTACTTGTTGACCTACAAAAATACCGGAAATGTTGAACAAACAAACGTCACTTTCAAAGATGAATTGCCAAAGGGTGTGAACTACGTTAACGGTTCGACCAAACTAACGAACGGTAACAATCCAAACGGTAAAGTACTTGGTGACGAGATGAATGCCGGTGGTATGAACGTTGGATCATATGCCCCAGGTGCGGCTGCCTATCTCGTATTTAGTGCGACGGTAGAGGGCGATGACTGTAATGTCCTGACAAACCGTGCCGCAGTAACGACCAATAACGGTGCACGTGAAGATACGGCGAGTGTCACGGTGGGGAGCGAGAACTGTGAAGTCGCTCCTGAGGCTTTGCCGACTACTGGTCCAGCCGAAGTGATCGCTGCCTTTATCGGTATCGCCGCTATCACCTTCGGAGTAGTTTACTACTTCAAGAGCCGCCGCGAACTGAAGGAATTGTTGAACACTGTACAAAATCCTCATGGTGCGACAGTAGAGAAGACCGATGCGACAAAACCAGCTGATGTTGCCAAGAAAACTGACGGTACGCTAAAGAAATAAGCGCCTCCGAGAATAAACAAAACGACCTGTGAATGCAGGTCGTTTTGTTTATATACGGATGTTATTTTTTGTTAGTCAAAAAGTCGATTTCTTTAATGACGTCAAGGAGGGCTTGAGCGCGGCGCGCTTCGTCAGGGATGGCTTTGGCGGCCTCATGGGCGGGAGCGATGAGGGTAGTGTCATCAGTTGATCGCAGTAAAAGGAGGTAGGTATCGAACTTTTCCTCTGGTGGAACAGTCAGTTTGTCGACGAGTGGGCGGAGTTCGTTGAGTGCGTCCTTTTTGATGGTTTCGAGAGGTTGGTCGCCAGCCGGAGCAGCGGGCGCTTTAGGGGCAGGCGCCGGAGCCGGAGTAGCGACGGGAGCTGGAGGCACAGGGGTACCAAATGGTGATGCCGTAGCCGGTGTCTCTTCGAATGAAAGGTCAACTGCGGGTGCAGTAGCGGTATCAAGCCCGGCCAACGCTTTCGCGAGTTCTTGATCATCTTTATTGTCGGTTTGTGCTACTGAATCCTGTGTCATGCCCACCTCGTTTTATAAATTACCCTTATGCTTTGTTACTAAAAAGTGTATCATAGATAGAGAAGAAATGACAAATTATGCTAGATGATACAAATATACTCAAACAACGCGATCCACACGGTGCATTGACCGTCGCAAGCGAACAATGGCAACAAGTACAATTTCCTGCTGAGGTGCATGACGGTGATCATGATGGGCGTTCGCTAAAACGCGTCGTATTTACCGGAATGGGTGGATCAGCGCTAGCGGCGCAACTCGTCAAAGATTGGCTGGGGCCTCAGTTAAAGATACCTTTTGAAATTGTTAAGTCATATGATTTACCCGGATATGTTGATAGCGAGACACTGGTAATTGCCAGTAGCTATTCGGGAAACACCGAGGAAACGCTGAGCTGCCTCAAGCAAGCACGCGATAGAGACGCACAGGTAGCGGCGATTGCCAGCGGCGGACATCTGCTTGAGGTGGCAAAGCACCAGACAATTGCACATGTTAAGTTGCCAGCGGGTGTTCAGCCGCGTATGGCGGTGCTGTATAATTTGCGGGCGACAGTGTCGCTACTAGCTAATTTTGAGATTATTTCACGGTCAGTGTTTACCGATATTGCCAATGTGGCTGACTTTTTGCGAACGGCATCGGCCGAATGGGATTCGGCGGTGCCAACAGCTAAGAATATGGCCAAGCAATTAGCAGTGCTCGCAGCTGGTAAAACTCCTGTTATTTATGGTGGACCGCTTACTGGTGCGTTGGCATATAAATGGAAGATTAGCTGGAATGAAAACGCCAAAAATGTGGCATTTTGTACACAATATCCTGAATTTAATCATAATGAGTTTATTGGTTGGGCATCGCATCCAATTGAAAAACCATTTGTTATCTTTGATTTAATTAGCTCGCACGAGCATCCACAGGTACTTCGTCGCTTTGCGATCTCTGATCGGTTGCTGAGCGGTAAACGGCCAAAAGCGCATGTGATTGATTTGCAGGGGAAGACCTTGTTGGAACAACTGTTATGGGGCGCGATCTTGGCAGATTATGTCAGTATTTATGTCGCTATCTTGAATGGTGTTGATCCGGTGCCGGTGGAACTCATCGAAAAACTCAAAAAAGAACTGGCAAAATAACCCCAATAAAAGAGCTAACCCCGCTCTTTACGTGGTAAAGGCGGGGTGTAGCACGGGGTGAGTTAGAACTGTTCGAACAGCTCCTTGGGGAGCATGGGCACGATGGAGCGAAGCTGGACCTCGCGGTCGTCAAGCGAGACCCGGTAGATCTGCTTGTTGTCGCCGATTTCGATGCGTACCTTGCACTCGTCGGGAGTGATGTAGACATCAGGACCACCGAGCCGGCGCCCGTTGATCTGTCGGACGACGCGAGTGTTGTCCTTGGTGAACGACATTTCGACGATGATTCGACTGAAGCGATCGACATTGCGGCTGAACTCCCAGTGCAGCATCAGCTGCTGGTCGTCCCGGCAGTCGTTGCGGATCGTGCTGTCGAGTGCGATCAGCCAGTGCGGCTGTGTTCGGTCGCGATTACCATCGATGTAGAAACGAACGAGGTCCGCCCTGTGCATCTTGGACGCGATGACCTGCTCGAACTTGCCGTCGAACTTGGTTGCCGGGGTGGTGGCAGGCAGAGACATACAACTACTCCTTTGTAGTTTGCTGAACAGAACTCACGGAATCTCCGTGCTGGTCGCTATTATATCACAAAGGGTATATTATTGCAATAGTTAATTTATTCTGAGAATAATCGCTAGTGATATTGGCGTAAGGCTTCAATCGGATCTTTGCGGGCCGCGCGAATGGCCGGATAGAGGCCGAAGAGCGTACCGACGATGACTGAAATGCCGAATGCTGAGAGGGCGATTTCCCAGTTAAACAGAGGATCGAAGGTGAGGAGACTGCGACTAACGATGAATCCAAAGAGGTACCCGACGAAATACCCACCGATACCGCCAGTAACACTCATAGCGAGTGATTCAATCAAAAATTGAGTGACGATATGACTGTTGCTGGCACCAAGAGCTTTACGAATACCAATCTCGCGGGTGCGTTCGGCAACGCTGACGAGCATAATGTTCATGATGCCAATACCTCCGACAATTAACGAGATACCGGCGATGGCGGTCATAGTGGCGGCAACGGCATAAAAGAATTGACCAGATGGACGAGAGAGGTCGTCGCCCGAGAGGACGGTGACGTCGGTTTCGCCGTTATGGGCCTGGGCAATCTTTTGTTTGATAGTCGACATGACACGTGGTAGCGTTTGGGCGTTGGCAGCTTGGACATTGATTTGTTGAATTTGGGCGACGTTTTGGTTGAATTGTTTACCGCTTTCGAGATTGATGATAGCGGTATGGTCAAAATCGACGTTATTGTAGTTAATAGGGCGATTGAGAGGCTTAAGAATACCGATGACGGTGAATGGGCGGCCACGGATTTTAAAGATTTTGCCGATTGATTGGTCGGTGCCAAAGAGGTCGACAGATAGCTGCGAACCAACGACGGCGGTGTCCATGTTTGTATCAGGGTCGATGAATTGCCCTTCGAGAATAGGAAATTGTGCGATATTGATAAAATCAGGAGTGGTTGCGATGACAGCGGCATTGGTAGGGTTGTTATCTTCGGCACGAACGCTACCGCCAATAGTCATGAGTGGAGCGACAGATTTGACGTCAGGCAATGAACGGATATTGTCGAGATCGCCTTCGGTGAGACTACTGGTGGCGTAGGCGGTATTAAGTGGTGAAGTAATTGATGCGATGTGGTTGATGTCGACGGGCGCGCCTGGTCGAATAACTGCGATGTTACCGCCGAGTTCGTCAACTTGATCAGAGATGACTTTGGTAGCGCCGCCACTGAGTGACAAAATCAACGTCATGCTAGCGACGCCAATCATCACACCGAGCATAGTGAGGCTCGTGCGCATACGATTTGACCGGAGTGATTCAAGTGCGTTCGATATATGGTTAGTCAGTAATAGTCGCATGATTATTTCGCCTTCTTCTCTTTCACTGCTTTTTTACTGCGGGCGGGCTTGCGCCGAGTCGATTCTTTTTTGGGCTTTTTGGTAGATTCTTTTTTGGTCGCTGTTTTGAGATTTGTGCTAAGTGGTTTTTTGGTGGTATCAATTTTGTTGATTGGGGCACGAGGATCTTTGGTGTCAGTGTCGATGCGTCCGTCGAGCATCGTAATCACGCGACTGGCGTATGTCGTTAGGCTGGGGTTATGTGTCACCATGATGATCGTGTTACCACGTTTGTGGATATCGGATAATTCTTCCATGATGACATGACTTGATTTGCTATCAAGATTACCAGTCGGCTCATCGGCAAGTACGATGGACGGATCGTTAACAAGGGCGCGCGCAATGGCGACACGTTGCGTTTGGCCGCCCGAGAGCTGCCATGGCATATAATATTCACGCTCCTGTAGGTGAAAGGTGGTCAACATTTTGCTGGCGGCTTGCAAACGCTTGGTTTTACCCATGCCTTTGTAGGTGAGGGGGAGGGCGACGTTTTCGATGACGTTGAGTCGGGGGACGAGGTTGAAGTTTTGAAAGACAAATCCAACATGGTCACTGCGGATACGTGCGCGGGCGCCACCGCTGAGTCGCTTGACTGACTTGCCATCCAATTGGTAATCGCCACCGTCACTGCGATCCAAAAGACCTAATATATTAAGCAGTGTTGTTTTGCCGCAGCCACTCGGTCCCATAATGGCGATAAATTCACCTTTTTTGATTGTCAGATCAATACCATCAAGCACGGTATGCTCGGCATCGCCAATGCCATACCTCTTGGTGAGGCCAGAAAGAGCAATGACTGGTGGTATGGCATCAGACTTCTTCATTAACTATCTATTATAGAGATAGTTGTGCACGGATAGCAACCGTAAGCGTGGCGTGAATTGTACAACTTAGTAGTCTGCTATACTTTTTAGCAGTGGAGAGGTGCAAGAGTGGTTGAATTGGCACGCCTGGAACGCGTGTGTGGGGTCAAACTCACCCAGGGTTCGAATCCCTGTCTCTCCGCCAGATAGATTTTTAGGCAGGCAAATCGCTTGCGTCAGACAAATGCACCGATTGATAATCGGTGTGATGTTTTTTCCAGAAGTAAAGGCCGATACTACCTATAGCAGCTACGATGATACCTGCGCCTGCAACCAGTAGCGCATAGTGATTGATAGTCTGATTTAATAGCGTGATAGCACTACGCGCAACTAATTGTAGTTGTGTATTGTCAGACAGTGTGCCGGTGCGGGTCGTGGCAACAATACCGACAATATAGAGACTAATGCCGGCAAGAATACCGGCACCACCGATAGTAATAATACCTGCAAATCGATGTTTGGCGAGAAGCCACAGGGTGATAAGTCCGCCAGCTACCGCTGTGACAAGCGACAGTGCGTAGAGCATATTAAGGTAGCTTGGTAAGTCGCTGGCCGAACCGCTCAATGCGGCTTTGATACCAGTTGATTCGGGAGTAAGAACATTTTGATTGTCGAGCATGGCATCTTGTTTGATGATCTGTTGAATTTTTTCGGTGAGCGCCTCGGTATTGATGCGGCGTGACTGGCACAGGCCAGTTTCGGCGTCGAGATAGGCACTTAGTAGCGTACAAGCCGGCAGGTTGGCGACCTTTGCGGCAACTTGTTTATCGAGTGTTGTCGCTAGTGAGGTTGATAGTGATGTGGCTGGAATTGAAAAGTGAACCTCGGGCTCTTGGCTATTGAGCCAGCGCCAGGTGGCGTCGACGGCCGGATCAAGCATTTTGTTCAGACGGTCGGATGGAATAGCGGTTTCGACCGCTTTGGTGACGGTCGTATCATCGAGCAGACTGGCGTAGGTTGATCCACGGGTTGCTTGCAGAATACGAGGCAGAAGGACGTCATCACGCACGGTGTCGGCAAGCTTTGATTCGGTGACGACTGTTCGCAAGCCATCTTTTGTTAGTATTGTTTGTGACAGGGCAAGATAGAACCCGCCAATGACAATACAACCGCTTAATAGGAGACCCCAAATGACACGTCGGATAATGGCAAAAGTATTCATGCAGGTATTGTACCATAAACGCTATATGTAGCGTTGTAAATAACAAACACACC
>JASLCP010000067.1 GCA_030151825.1 Candidatus Saccharimonadales bacterium | reverse complement strand
GCAAGAGAATAAGCTTGATTTGATTTGTCGAAAGCTGCAACTGAAGCCCGGTATGACGTTGCTTGATATAGGCTGCGGTTGGGGCGGATTTTCGGAGTATGCGGCACGTACCTATGGTGTCACGGTAACGGGTATCTCCCCTGCCCTTGAGCAAGTCAAGCGTGCAAAAGAGCGCACTAAAGGTCTCGATGTGACTATCTTGCAAAAAGATTATCGTCATATGAGCGGCACGTTTGACAGGATTGTTTCGATTGGCATGCTTGAGCATGTTGGCGTTAAAAATTACACGACATTTTTCAAGAAGTGTCATGAATTATTGGCGCCAGGTGGTATGATGCTGCATCATACTATTGGTGCTAACAGCCCGTACAAAGCGAGTGAAGCGAAGTGGATTGATACCTATATTTTTCCAGGTGGCATGATCCCTACGATGGGTGAGGTAACTGACGCGGCGCAGCGACATTTTGTGATCGAAGATGTCCAGAATTTTGGTCCTGACTACGATAAAACACTCATGGCGTGGCATCGCAACTTTGTCAAGCACTACCCAAAGCTGAAAGGTACCTATGATGAACGGTTTTATCGCATGTGGGAGTATTACCTGCTTATGTTTGCGGCCGGATTCCGTACGCGTAACCTTCAGCTCTGGCAGTTTGTCATGACACGTCACGAAATAAGTCCGCGGTACGACGCACCGCGGTAACATCCTAGCATAAGAAAAGAGCCTGCAAGTATTCTCAACTTACAGGCTCGTTCCGTTACTCCTCTCTGATAGTTAGGCTGCGTTCACCAGTATGGTGATGGCGCTTTCGACCACGGTGCCGAAGCGATCTCGGTACTGGTCGAATGCGACGTGCTTGGCTGCGACCTGAAAATGATGCAGTCGATGCTGCGGCATGCTCTCGATGCGGAAGAACTTCTCCCACGAGCCGCGCCAACGATGCAGGACCACATCAGTGCCATTGGTACTGGTGATGCAGACGACACGGCCATGTACTGCGCGCTTTTCGGCCGACGTGATGGCCATGTTGCTGGCCTTCAGGTAGTCGGTCTGTTGCTTCATGCGCAACACGCCGTTGCGGGTCTGTGTATTGACCACACTCTCTTGAATCTTGGCCAGCTGCTCATCGGTCAGGCTCAAGCGCTTGGTGTCGGGTTCGGCGAACGCCACACGGGTGACGATCTTGTCGATGCCTGCCGAATGCTTTGGCAGGCAGCTGTTAGCAGCTGCCACGACTCGCTGGAACATCGGCAGGTCGTGCCGGTCGAACGGCACGTCAAGCATGATGATACGCGCGATGGTCGGATCGAGCTGCTGCCAGATTTCCCAGCCAAGCTTGCCTCCCATGGAGGCGCCGATCAGGATGATACGCGTGAATCGGTCAGTGGTCTGGGACTTGATCTCCTCGACGGTATCGTCGATGATCGTCGACGCATCGAACTCCTGACCGTAGTTAACGGCCAGAACTTCCCCGAACCGTTCGAGGTACGGGCGGATTGGCTCGAAGAATTCGTCGCTTTCGGCGCCGAATCCGGCCAGGACGACGATCAGAATGTTACCGTCGCCCGGGTAGCGGGTGAACTTCGGTGCGGTCAGCGTGTTCTTGGGCTCTGCGGTCGCCACAAGGGCTCCTATCAGTAGTCGAATTGTGAAGGTAAGGAACGTATCTATTATACTACAAAATTAACAAAAAAGCAATACCTTGGTATGAAAGCTATCCCTAACGAGAGGCTTCTAATAAAGGATTATTTATGATATAATATCGCCACGAACTACCTGTTCGCATAGTACCTTTTCATCCTCCTACCGAAAGGATACGTGATCTGCAATGACTATCGCAGCAGTAACAGTATTGGCTGTGGTCGTACTGGCAGTGCTGCTCGTGACCGGGCGCTCTGTCATGCGGCGACCAAGCCAAATAGCGAAGTGTGTACTGCCGGAGCGCATCGTACATTCGACGATTACCATTGTGCTTCCGGGCGCTAATGGCGATGCTGAGACGGGGCGTGAATTATTTGCCTGGCTTGAGGGTCGCTATGGTCATGTGGTGGTGTGTGACTATGGACGGACATCGTTTCACGGAGATGCCGCTGCGCAGCTCTTGACAGCACAACTTCTGCCACTCAAAGATCATCAGGGTCAGATCGTGCTCATCGGCTGCTCCAAGGGTCTGCTCACGACGCTTGACGTGCTTGCGTGCTTGCATGAACACGGATTTGACACCGAGCGGATATGCATCGGCGTGGTCGATGGGGCGGTCGGTACCGAGCATACGATTCTCGTATCGTCCGCCTGGCTGCGTTGGGTGCAGCTTGTGCGCTGGCTGCCGGTCGGCCGTATTGCCAGTGTGTTTCCGGGGCGCTTGATCATGCGACGGCTCGGAAGTCCTGACTACCAGCTTTCGCACTTGGTCGGGCACATCCGACATGTGCTTGCGCGCTCGACATCGCTACCTACCCTCTTTGCCCATGTGAATAAGATGGTCTATTTGGTCGGCGGTGCCAGGGACAACAAGGTGCTCAGGCAGCCGAGTGAGTGGAAGCGCGTGCACGGTGTCGCTGTGGCGGCGGGTGTCGATTTTACCCTCGTCTATGTCGCCGGTGGCGGTCACTGTGATTTCGATGAGCGTCCTGAGGTGTGGAAGCGCGAGATGGTCAAGATATACGATGAGTTCGGTATCGACCCGATCGCGTACCGCTCAAACGATATTGCTGTTTGAGCGCGAGTAACGAAAGGTGCTAATGCCCCGGTTTTGCCGGGGCTTAGTTCTTGTTAGATATCTTTGAGCGCAGCGAGGAGACGCTCGGCGGAATCGTCCCAGCTAAATTGCTGAATGTGTGAAGTGCCATGGCGTACGATATCTTTAACGGTTGCCGTGTGGTCGAGTTCAAGGATCCGATCGGCAAATTCGCGAGGCTTGTTAGCGCCAAAATAGAGTGCACCCTTACCAGCGACTTCGTGGTGAATGGCTAGATCGCTCACGACGGCCGGGATACCAAGAGTTAATGCTTCGGCGAGTGGCACGCCGTACCCTTCATCGCGGCTTGCGCTCACCAGTACGGCGTTGTCCGCGAGAATACGGGCGTATTCTTCGTCACTCACTCCCCCATGGAATACAACATCGACACCTGGTTTGATGCATTTTTGAAGTTGAGCTTTACGTGCGGGTGAGATACGACTGAGGAGGTGAAGTGTGCGACCAGGGAGATATTCCATACCCGCGATCAGCGCCTCGACGTTTTTATAGCGCATGAACGACCCCATGTAGACGAGATTTTTCGGTGATTTCTTCGGTGCGGGGCGTACGTCGAGGAATCGACTAAGGTCTTGGCTGGCATTTGGGATAACAATAACAGGACGCTTCGTCAGACGGGCGGCCATGATGTCACTGCGGCTCGTATGACTGACCGTTGCAATAGTATCAGCACGGTTGAGTACGAGCCGTTGTGGTACGTAGGTGGTATGGTAGGCTCGCCACCCGAGTCGGATAGGCGCTGAAAGTGCATGGGGTGGTGTACGATGTCGATAATAAATCAAATCATGCAGTGTTAGTATTACCTTGAATCGCCGTCCTAGTGTGCCCATGGTTTGCATAGGTGTAAAGACAACATCGGGATGGTATTTGTTGAGCAGCAGTGCGGTGAATGGTTCACGTGGCGAGGTGGGCGCATGAATCTGGATGGTACGTGCACCGTGCGGGAGGAGAGCGCGCTGTGCTGGG
>JASLCP010000021.1 GCA_030151825.1 Candidatus Saccharimonadales bacterium | reverse complement strand
ACTGGGGCTTGAACCCAGGACACCCTGCTTAAAAGGCAGGTGCTCTAACCAGCTGAGCTATGGTCCCGTACGATGTAATGTGCGTAATTGCTTGTATTAATCTAGCACTTATAGAGGTGGTTTGTCAATAGTCGGCGAGATATTTTTCGATGAATGATAGGCAATCGTCGATTGGTTGGGTGGTGTCGATGGTGAGATCAGCAAGCTGGCGTCCGGCGGTGATTTCTTTGGTAATTGTTGCTGGGTCAATGCGATCGGTATCGCCGCGGTCAGTCAGGCGCTGGGTGAGAATATCGAGCGGCGCGTCGATTTCGATGATGACGCCCGTGGGGTAGAGCTTGCGGAAGGCATTGACGGCGGGCAGTCGAAGTAGCAAGATCGGAGTGATGTCTGCTGGTGGCATCGTCAGTCCATAGCGGGAGCCGTAGGCGGGAATGACCCCGAGAAATTGTCCATTCGCTTGCATTGCGTCGAACTCGGCGTCGCTAATAAAGTGATGGCTGGTATCGTCTGCGCCGCGTGGTGGGCGAGTGGTATGCGAGCGAAACAAGGTGAGCTCGGGATGGTGGGCGACGAGCAAGTTTGCGAGTGTACTTTTGCCACCAGCGGATGGTCCGATGCATCCGATCGGCGGCATATTACGCACTTCTTTCGATATCGGTCAACCACGTGGCGCTGGTGCGCTGGGCGGCCTGCGCGATGGGGAGGTGACTATGCGGTTCAAGGGCAGCGATAAAGGCTTGGCGTTTGCCTTCACCGGTCGCCAGAATATACGTGTGCTTTGCTTTTTCGAGTGCATAAAGGGTGAGACTGATGCGGTCAGCCGGGGGCTTTGGCGAGTGGTGAACGGGTACCACGAGGGGTGTGTCATCAGGGAGAGAGTCGGCGCGATCAGGGAAGAGCGATAGAGTGTGGCCGTCTTCGCCCATGCCGAGCCAGACGACGTCAAAACGAGGCAGTGCTTGGATGTGCTGCTCGTAATCGGCGGCGGCTTCCTCTGCCGAGTGGTCGGATATGGGTCGCAAAAACGTCGCCTCGGGGATGTGTTGCAACAAAATTGTTTCGATACCTTGCCAATTATTGTCGGGGCCGTCGAGTGGGCCGATACGTTCGTCACCAAGCGCGATTGTTACAAGCGACCAGTCGAGATGGTTACGGTAGCCATCGGCGATAATCTGATAAGCCATCATCGGGGTTGAGCCGCCTGCTAACACCCAAATCGCTTGCCCGTGGTCGGTAATCGCTGTGTGTAGGTCGGCGATCGTCCGTCTGGCGACTTCTTCGGCGACGGCCGCCGCACTTTCGTAGGATTCAACAGTCATATATATCAGTGTATCATTTTTGTAATTCTGATAATATACTGAGGATATGCAGTGGTGGAGATTTCGTCGGCGGATTCATGTGTCGTGGCTGGTGGCGATATGGTCAGTGGCGGTAGTGGGTGGCGTCGTGATGGCACAGTGGACGAACGGTTGGTATAGTGTGCCGTGGGTTGTTGTTGCAGTACTTCTTTCGGGGTGTGCGCTGTGGGCGGGGCGGCTCTTTATGGTACCCTTGTTACTTGTCGGAGGGTGCATTGGCGGGCTGGTGCGCGGGTCGATCGACCAACAGCAGTTGGCTGTCTATCGCCCGCTCTATCAACAGGTGGTACAGGTTTCAGGAACGGTTAGCGATGATGTCGATACAGATAAACAAGGTAATAGTGTGCTGCGTGTGTCAGCAATTCGAGCGGCTGATCACGAACTAC
This sequence comes from Candidatus Saccharimonadales bacterium, assembly GCA_030151825.1. Classification (GTDB taxonomy): domain Bacteria; phylum Patescibacteriota; class Saccharimonadia; order Saccharimonadales; family Saccharimonadaceae; genus JASLDG01. The sequence continues at coordinate 15,082 of JASLCP010000021.1, read as the reverse complement.
CCGGCAAGGTATGGGTCAGTGCGCGGACGACATACGATATCAAGCGTGGTGATATCGTGACGGTGCGTGGCAAATTGCAAGTAGGTTTTGGTACATTTGCCGGGGTTGTTTATCGCGCGACGATCGTACATGTGCAGCGTCCCGATCCCGGCGATGTAGCGAGGCGGGTGCGTGACTGGTTTGCTGACGCGGTACGCCGGGCGATTCCTGATCCGCAAGCAGCGCTCGGTGTAGGCTATTTGGTGGGGCAGCGTCGGTCGCTACCGTCAGAGCTGGATGAAGCGCTGAAGGTTGTTGGCTTGACGCACGTGGTGGTGGCGAGTGGGTATAATTTGACGATTTTGGTGCGACTGGCACGACGGTTGTTTGTTCGTGTGTCAAAGTATCTTTCGACATTGTCGGCGAGTGTGATGATTGCCGCGTTTGTGGCGATTACTGGCGCGAGTCCCAGTATGGCGCGAGCGGGGTTTGTCGCTGGTGTCAGTCTGGCTGCCTGGTATTACGGCCGACAGTTTCATCCGTTAGTACTACTGCCCTTTGCGGCGATGGTGACGGTGTTGATTGATCCGAGTTTTGCGTGGAATGACCTGGGTTGGCAGCTGAGCTTTGGGTCATTTGCTGGTGTGATGCTGCTGGCGCCTCTGCTGCAAGCGTACTTTTATGGCGATGCCCCACCCGGAGTGATTCGTCAAGTGCTGGGTGAGACGGTAGCGGCGTTTTGTATGACTGCGCCGATTATTATGGTGACATTTGGCCAAATCAGTAACGTCGCGATTATCGCCAATGTGTTGGTGTTGCCGTTAATTCCACTGGCAATGTTGCTGACGTTTATCGCTGGTATTGGTGCGCTCATCATGCCGGGTATTGCGACGTTACTGGGATTGCCGGCGACATGGCTGCTAGGCTATATGGTGTGGGTAGCCAAATCGCTTGCGGCATTGCCGTGGGCAGTGACCGAGCTACAGATAGCGCCCTGGGTTGCCGGAGTGCTGTACGCACTAATGAGCGTGGCAATGGTTGGTATGTGGCGGGTTACTCGGCATGACCTGCGCGGTACCAACATAGTAGAATAAGTGCGCCGTATCTGTTACAATAAAATAAATACGATATAAATCTAGTGGAGACAAGGCATGTCAGGACATAGCAAATGGTCAACAATCAAACGTGAAAAAGGGGCGAAAGACGCCAAGCGAGGCGCCGTATTTACCAAAATCGGTAATCAAATTGCTATCGCTGCACGGGCTGGTACTGACGCGACGATGAACTCGGCCTTGGCGCTTGCTATCGAAAAGGCCAAAGCGGCCAATATGCCAAATGCCAATATTCAGCGTGCCATCGACCGCGTGAACGACAAAAACGCGGCAGCGCTGGAAGAAATCACGTATGAAGGTATGGGGCCGGGCGGCGTGGGTATTATTATCGAAACCGCAACCGATAATCGTAATCGCACGTTTCCTGAAGTGCGTAATGCGTTGGTGAAAAACGGTGGTCGCGTCGCTGATGCTGGTAGCGTGATGTTTCAATTTGACCGGAAAGGGGTCATTCGTGTGGCGGCTAGCGGTGAGGACGCGCTCTTGACGGTGCTTGATGCTGGTGCCGAGGATGCGGTTGAAGAAGACGAGGGGCTAACTGTCTATACTGATCAAAAAGATTTGGCCAAGGTGCGCCAATTAATTATTGATACGGGGCTTGAGGTGCAGGATGCGGAACTTCAATATGTTGCTAAAACTATGCTGACGGTTGATGACGCCGAGCAAGCGGGCAAATTACTAAAGGTGCTGGATGCGTTGGACGACCTCGACGATGTTGTAAACGTACACACTAATGCCGATATTACAGTAGAAATATAGTTTATTTTAAGCTTTATCACATTTTGTAGTATACTATGTGGTATGCACTATTTTCGTATTGGCATGAGCATCATCATTGCGGTCGTTTGTGTTGTGGCGCAGCCGGTAGCAGTGTTTGCTGACATGATTGATGTACCGGTAGCTACCGACATGCCAGAGGTGGTAGCTCCTATTATCGAAGAAGGTGCCAAGGAGAGTAGTATCTCTGCGCTACCCGAGGTTATCGTGCCTCCGCGAGAGACTAATCCGCCGGCCATTGTGCCGACAACGCTAGAGGTAGCACCATCACCCTCGGAACCACTACCTGTAGTGACACCTGTCAGCCGCGTAGTGATTACCGAGGTGCGACTAGGAGGCTCGGCTATCAGTGCGGGTGGAGTGCAGCGGCAAGAATATATAACGGTAACAAATATTTCTGAGCAACCCGTGATGCTGGATGGCTGGAAAGTGCAACATGCAATTGCAAGTTTTTTGCGAACCGGTTGTGTCGGCGAGTCGTGGTCGCGCGAAAAGTTGCTGACTGGGACGCTTGACCACGGCCAGTCGATGGTAGTGGATATATCGATGGCCAATACTGCCGCAGGGTCAGTGCGTATCGTCGATAGTCAGCAGGTGGTACACGATATGGTTGGCTGGGGCATGGCGGCACCATGTTTTGAAACCGCGCCAGTTGCCACGATTCCGGCGAATGACATGAGCCTTGTTCGCATGGCTCAGTGTGACGGAACATATAACGGTATTGATACAGATAATAATAGTGCTGATTTTGTTGTAGGTGTATCGCAACAAATTGTGCTGCTGCCAGAATGTACCATTCCGCCCGATCCGCCCATAGTTAATAGTTGCGAGGGTCTCCATCTTTCGGAAATTGGTGCCAATCGTGACGAACAATTCATCGAGATACATAACCCAACAGATCATGCGATTGATGGAACGGGATGTCAGCTGCAGACGAATCGTAGTGTCAGTGCGGCATTTATCTTTAGCGACGATACTATCGAGGCAGGCGGATACCGCACGATTAATATCAAAGATACGGTACTGACATTGACGAAGACTACTACAGGTACGGTGTATTTATTGTCATCAGACGGTGCCACGGAGGTTGATGGTCAAACATATAGCAATTTGGCAAGTGGCACTTCGTGGGCACGCTTTGCTGACGGTTGGCGACAAACATATGCACCGACGCCAGGATCAGACAATAGTGACATGGTATTTCTGCCTTGTGCGGAGGGGTACGTACGTAATGAAACAACGAGTAGGTGTAACAAGATGGTGTCAGAGGTGGCGCCAATTGACTGTGGGGAGGGTAAATATCGCAGTGAAGAAACCGGTCGCTGCCGAGTGATTCCCGCAGCGAGTGTTTTGGCGGCCTGTAAACTTGGCCAATATCGATCCGAGGAAACCAATCGCTGTCGGAATCTTGTATCGGCAAGTTCACAGGTGCCGTGTAAAGAAAATCAATATCGTAGCGAAGAGACGAATCGCTGTCGCACTATTGTTACCGCATCGGCCACGCTCAAGCCATGCAGGGACAATCAGTATCGATCCGAAGAGACGAACCGTTGTCGCACGTTGCCAAGCAAAGCTGTGCCAGCGGCTGCTTACGCCGTTACCCCGGTGCGCGATAGCGCTAAAGCATTTGTTGGATGGTGGGTGTTGGGCGGTATTATGATTGTAGCGGTCGGCTATGCGGCGTGGGAGTGGCGGAGCGAACTGCGTGACCTGCTACGCAGTTCATCTATCCATAAACGACACTAACCATTTCGTAAGACAGTAAGGTACAATAAACATAATGAGAATTATCGGGATTGATCCAGGAACGGGTATTTTGGGGTTTGGCGTGATTGATGTGCGTCCAGGCAAAGTGACCATGGTGACCGCGGGCGTGGTAACAACACCCGCTCATACACCGATTGATGAGCGGCTCGAAGATATCTATGATAGCTTGACCGAAATTATCGCCGAGACAAAACCTGAGGTGATGTCGATCGAGAAATTATTTTTTGGCCAGAATGTTACGACAGCAATCAGTGTGGCGCAGGCGCGTGGTGTCGCAATGTTGGCGGGCCGAAAGGGTGCAATGCCAATCGCGGAATACACGCCAATGCAAATAAAGCAGACACTGACGGGCTACGGCAAAGCCGACAAAAAACAAGTCCAAGAAATGGTGCGTCTACAACTCGGCCTAAGCGAAGTGCCAAAGCCCGATGATTGCGCCGATGCTTTGGCGGCAGCGATTACGCACGCCATGATGAGTCGCGGTATCATTGAAACGCCACATAAGACAGCCACGAAAAAGGAGAGTCGATAATGGGAGGGCAACTACACAAACTAGGATCAGCCGCCATTCGACATCCATGACGAGTATATCAATCGAAGGCGAAACGAGTGATATAAGCCATCTAGTAGAAAAGCATGGTAATTTGGTATAATAAGACAAATGAAACGCCAAGGAAAATATACCAAGCGCGTGACTCCGACGCAAACTGCCAAACGGGAGGTGCGACGACGTTTTCGCTGGTGGCGTAATATGAACTGGAAACAGCGTCTGTTGGTTATCGGTACGCCGATTGTTGCCCTATTGATTTTAATACCGCTGTTTACCTACCTTTATTTCGCTCGTGATATCGCCGACCAGGAACGATTGATGAACCGTAATAATACCGGTATCGTGCTCTATGCCAATGACGGCAAGACCGAGATATATAGTATGGGGCGGGCAAAACATCGTGATTTGGTGCCGATTGACCAAATTAGCGACAATATGAAACATGCACTTATCGCAAGCGAAGATAAGAATTTTTATAAACATGGCGGCTTTTCAATTTTTAGTATTGTTGGTGCACTGTATGCCAATGTTGTGACAGGTGGCAGTAATTATGGCGGTTCAACATTAACGCAGCAGCTTGCCAAAAATACACTGCTGAGTGAGTCAAAAAACTTTCTGCGCAAGTTCCAAGAATTATCGATTTCGATTGCCATTGAACGAACCTATACCAAGGACGAAATCTTGGCGATGTATCTGAACTCGGCGTTTTTTGGTGGTAACAGTTTTGGTATTGAGGACGCGGCCAAGACATACTTTAACAAGACACCAGCTGATTTGACACTGGGTGAAAGTGCTATGTTGGTTGGTATATTGCCGGCGCCAAATGCTTATTCGCCACTGTACGGCAACATGGAATATGCAAAAGAACGTCAAAATACTGTTTTGACACGTATGCAGGATAACGGTGTGATTACTGCCGAGCAAAAACAAGCAGCACTTGCAGAACAATTACCATTCCAAGAAGTTAAGCCGTTGGCCGACAACAGTAAGGCGCCGCATTTCACCGAAATGGTCATGGGTGAACTTAATAAAAAGTACGGTGAAGAAAAAGTGCTGCGTAGTGGCTATCAGGTGACGACGACACTTGATATGTCAACGCAAGATGCCCTACAGACAGCAGTCGATGGTAATATGCCAACGATTCGGCGCAACGGTGGCAGTAACGCCAGTGCGGTTGCTATCGATCCGACAAATGGCGAAGTGCGTGGGTTGATTGGTAGTTACGATTGGAACGACGAATCGTTCGGCAAGGTCAACATGGTGACGACACCACGTCAACCTGGCAGTAGCTTTAAGCCGATTTATTATTCCGAGGCACTGGCCGAAGGACTCATTACGCCGGCGACGATGATCGATGACAAAAAGACCGATTTTGGTGGCTATACACCGCAAAATGCTGATCGCCGGTTCCGTGGCGAGGTGTCGGTTCGTAACGCCCTCGACTGGTCACTTAATATTCCAGCGGTCAAAGTCATGCAAAAATTGGGTGTCGACAAAGCTGTTCAAACTGCACGAAAAATGGGGCTGACGATTGATACGAGTAAAGATTACGGATTGTCACTGGCGCTTGGTGTTGCAGAGCAGCCATTGATGCGAATGACTAACGCTTATGCTGGATTTGCTAATCAGGGGTTGCAATATGACACTACTACTATCAAAGCGATTAACAGCAAGTATGACGAAAAAGTGTTTGTGGCGAAAGAATCAAATACGCGCATTCAAACCGAACAGGCATCGTATCTGCTGTCAAACATCTTGTCAGATAATGCAGCACGAGCAGCTGTCTTCGGCTCGTCGTTGAATGTCTATGATGCCAAGACGCGCGCTGTCAAAAAGGTAGCAGTCAAAACAGGTACGACTGATGACTCACGCGATGCATGGACGATTGGATATACGCCGCAAATGGCGATTGGCGTATGGGTTGGTAATAACGATAATACGGTCATGGCGAATGGCGGTTCGATTATGGCAGGACCAATCTTTACCAAGGCAATGGGGTTGGTTATGGCCGGAGTCGATACGAACTTCACGATGCCAGCCGGAGTCGTACAGCGCGATGTCTGTAGTGATGGGAGCCTCGCAGATACCTCGGTCAAAGGCAAAACGCATACCGAATATTTCTTGTCGAATTATCTTCCGCAGTCACGTTGCTCGGTCAAACAGCAACCTGAAAAAACCGACGAGAAACCCAAAGAAGAGACCGACGATCAAGATAACGAAACCGTCAAAAGCACGATGACGCTTGTCAGCTCGCCGAGCGGACAAGTACCAGTAGGGTCAAGCGTGACACTGACGGCAACCATCACGCCGGCAACCGCACAGGGGACAGTCTCATTCCGAGATGGCGGCACGGCGCTTGGGACCATCACGGTATCGAATGGGACGGCAACGTTGACGACATCGTCATTGACGCAGGGTACACATCAGATTACGGCGACCTTTACCCCGTCGGGCAGTGGTAGCCCGATATCACAGTCAACGATGGTATCGGTTGGTACAGGATCAGGCGACACGAGCGGTAACAATGGTTCGGGCAACGGGCCACGTAATCGTACCCCGTAACCTTCTCAAAACCGCCGTGGTGTGACACAATAGAAGCACTATGATTGCACATGTACTTGGGGAAGTAGCAGAAAAATTTGGCTCGTCAGTCATCGTTGATGTTCATGGCGTTGGCTACGAAATCAACGTACCGCTTGGTGATTATGAACGAGCGGCGCTACATGAGCAAGTGAAGTTTTATACGCATCACCATATCCGCGAGCAGGCACAGGATTTGTTTGGTTTTTCGAGTTTGGCGGCCAAGAAATTATTTGAACTGCTGATTGGTGTGCAGGGCGTTGGGCCGAAGGCGGCGCTGGCGATTTTGAGCTTGGCTGATAGTGAAACAGTACGTAGCGCGATTGCCAGTAGCGACGTGACATTTATCGCCAAAGCCAGTGGCGTAGGCAAGAAAACCGCCGAGCGCGTTGTGGTTGATTTGCATGATAAAGTTGGGCTAGCGCTAAGCTACAACACGACGTCGACAGGTGAAACACACCTGCTGGCGCATGCCGATGAGGCGCTTGAGGCACTGATGGCGTTAGGCTACAATCTACAGGACGCGAGCAAAGCACTCGAAGGCGTGTCAACCGACTTATCGACGGCCGACCGAGTGACACAGGCGCTCAAGCAATAGCTAGCTGCGTGCAATATCAATAATATCTCGCCATTCGTTAATGGTGTCCATCGCTGATGAGGTATTAGGGGTGCGCGGGAAGATAAACCCCTGTTTGGCCATTCGCGTTAATTCGTGGGATTCTGCGGCAGGAGTAGTGATTTCTCCGGTAATCATGTCGGGTGTAATGGGCCCAAGGTGTTTAATTTCGCCAAGTTGCCCCGGGGCGTCAAATCGCTGGAGGGGATTTTCGTGATGAATTGCTGAAAACAACGCATCGCGGGCCGTGATTTCCATCCAGTCATCGCCACGAACTAGGCTAGAGAAGTAGCGGTCAAGGCGATGCTTGCGGGCTGTCTTGAGTTCACCGAATGTCTTGCGGCGACTAAAATAAAAGGGTGCCAGTTGCGTCGGAATGTCACTTGGGCTAACGAGTGTGTTTGGTGCCATTAACACGGCTGCGGTATTAATGCGGAGTAATCGGTCGCCATAAATACTGCGACGATCGGGCGCCCAGTGCATAAAGGTATACTCGTCAAGACCGAGTGAACGGTCGAGCGTGCTTTGATTGTCGCGGTGCAAGCGAGGGAGGTGGCTACTGGGAAGGATGCCGGTAGCGTGAAAGTTATGCGAATGGTTTTTGGTGGCATGAAACAATGATAGTGAACCGAGCTTTTGGCGGATACGTGCGACAGCCTCGGTCTCTCCGGCCGATAGTTCGTGGTCCATATGAGGATAGTTATCAACGTTGGCGTCAAGGAGGGCATCGTCGACATGAACAGCGAGTTTTTCGGGGATGTGTGTCTTTGTTCGCGTCATGGCAGCATTATAACATATTTATATAAAAATACAATAGCTTATGGTTAGTTGTGTATCCTTCCGAGTATCACAATATGATGGTATAATTATAACTAGTTATGGCAATTCAACGAATAGTGGACACCAGTTCGCACGACGAAGATACGGACGAGCAGGTGATCGAAGTGAGTCTGCGACCACAGTCGTTTGATGATTATATTGGACAAGAGCGTCTGAAGAAAAATCTGCAACTGGCAATTGAGGCGGCTAAAAAGCGCGGTGAGCCGGTTGATCATGTACTACTCTACGGTCCTCCGGGGCTTGGTAAAACGACAATGGCCAGTGTGATTGCCAACGAAATGGGCGCAGGGCTACGAGTGACGGCGGGGCCGGCGATTGAGCGGGCTGGTGATCTTGCGAGTATTTTGACGAATTTGCAAGACGGCGATATTTTGTTTATCGATGAAATCCACCGGTTAAGTCGAGCAGTCGAGGAGGTGTTATATAGCGCTATGGAAGATTACAAGCTCGACATTGTGATCGGTAAGGGGCCAGCGGCACGTAGTGTGCGGTTGGATTTACCGAAATTTACGGTGATTGGCGCGACGACACGCACAGGGGCTTTGGCGGCACCACTACGTGATAGGTTTGGTCATATTCACCGACTCGAATTTTATACACCAGCCGAAATCGAGAAAATTATTACTCGTGCGGCGGCGATTTTGAACAGCTCGATCCAGGATGAGGCGGCGACCATGCTGTCAACGCGGGCTCGTTTAACGCCACGTATCGCCAATCGACTGCTCAAGCGAGTGCGTGATTACGCTGACGTCAACGGCGATGGGATTATTGATACGGTGATTACATCGCAGGCACTAGCGCTGATTGAGGTTGACGAGCTGGGACTGGATGCGGCTGACCGGCAGTTACTATCAAGTATGATTGAGCGTTATGGAGTGCAGCCGGTAGGGTTGAATACAATCGCAGCATTGACTGGTGACGAGGCGACGACTATCGAAGATTTTTATGAACCGTACTTGCTACAAATTGGCTTTATTGAACGAACGCCACGTGGTCGCAAGGTAACCCCGCGTGGTTTTCAGCACCTCGGTATGGCACATCCGGTACTCGATAGCGCGGCGGACGGTGTATAGTAGATATATGAAACCAGACACTGCACCAGATTATTCACAACCAGTTGCTTATGATAAAGATGGTAATCCACTGTACGCGCATCCCCCGGTCGTTTCGCCGACGGTGCCTGCCGAGCCACAGGTAGTTCAGGTCATTCGTGCGGTCGATCCGCAGCAGCCGCAAGTGAGTGATGAATCACGTCAGCGTCATGAGGATTCTGTGCGACGCTATCCTTCGCTGAACTTGACCGAGGGTGAGTATGTCATTAATGCGATTCGCAGGCATCCAATTGGACTGGTCAGCATATACGGAGTAGCAGCACTCTTGATTGTACTGGTGCTGCTCGGGTTGGCTGCTTATCCGTCGATTGCCGCGAGTTCGGCGATGGCATTACCGCCGGTGGCATCATTGATTGTACCGGCACTGCTGTTTATTGTACTAATCGGACTTGGTGGGTATATCGCTGGCTATGTCTATAACGGTAATCGATTCTTTTTGACGAACGAAAGTGTCATCCAAGAAATCCAGACCAGTCTATTTTCACGAAATGAGCAGACGGTGAGTTTGGGGAATATCGAGGATGCTAGCTACAGACAGCAGGGTATTATTCAGTCATTATTTAATTATGGCTCAATTCGGCTATCAACGCAGGGTGACGAAACGACCTATCGATTTCAGTTTGTGGCTGATCCAAAAACGCAGATTGCTATTTTGAATAACGCAGTCGAAGCTTTCAAAAACGGCCGACCTGTTCAGGATAATTAATACGGGTATTAATCGCGACGACTGGTTTTGATGTAGTCACCTTCGTTAGCGAGAGCAACGCGGAGTTTGTAGCTTTTGCAGTTGCCTGCGCTATCGCAATTGATTGGTTCATAGATATATTCAGACAGACGGGGGCTATCTGAGGTAAGTAGCTGTTTAGTTGCGTCGTCGAGTTGTGACATGTCGAGCTTTTCGCTGATCTTGACACCATTAGTATCGGTCAAGAGATCGGGGTCAACCGCAGGGAGCGTTGCGGTAGTAAGCTCGGCAGGATAGGCATGATGTTTTGGATAGTATACTTCTTCGAGATTGTAAAAGATGGCGTTGATTGCTGTCTTGCGGCGTTCGTCAAGACGGGCTATCTCAAGGGAATTCTTTTGATAGAAGAACAAAAGACTAGCAGCAATCAAGACGATAATAACTACGAAGAGTTCAATAACGGTAAAACCGGACGAGCGAGTACGAGTGCGTGCGTTCATTCCTTATATTATAGCAAACCACTCAGGGGCTCGCCACCTGAAAAGTCGTTTTCTCAGAAAATATTCAGAAAAGTAGTTACATATCACATGAATGTGTTATGATAGAAGGAGATAACAAGAGAGGGGCTGAACGTGGCAAAAAAGGCAGAAAAACCAGCAGTTTCGGATGTAAAGCCGGACAACGAAGGAAAATTAAAGGCACTGGGCCTTGCGATGGATCAAATCACCAAACAGTTTGGTGACGGGTCAATTATGAAACTTGGCGAGGCAAAGAAAGTTGATGTTGAGTTACTTCCGTCGGGAGCGTTGAGCCTTGATTTGGCCCTTGGTGGTGGCTATCCAAAAGGTCGCATTATCGAAATCTACGGCCCAGAGTCGAGCGGTAAGACGACACTGACGCTGCATGCAATTGCTGAGATTCAAAAACAAGGCGGAACAGCAGCGTTTATCGACGCTGAGCATGCGCTTGACCCAGCTTATGCCAAGAAATTGGGTGTTGATACCGATAACTTGTTAGTGAGTCAGCCGGATAACGGGGAGCAGGCTTTGGAAATTGCCGAGACATTGGTCCGTTCAAATGCAGTTGATTTGATCGTAGTGGATTCGGTGGCGGCGCTGGTGCCGCAGGCAGAAATCGATGGCGACATGGGTGATAGTCACATGGGGCTGCAAGCACGATTGATGAGTCAGGCACTTCGCAAATTGACTGGCATCATCAATAAATCAAAGGCGACAGTCATCTTTATTAACCAGATCCGTATGAAAATCGGTGTGATGTTTGGTAACCCCGAGACAACAACCGGTGGTAATGCTCTGAAGTTTTATGCGAGTGTGCGCATGGATATTCGTCGTATCGGCCAGATTAAATCAGGCGAGGATATTATCGGTAACCGCACTAAGGTCAAGATTGTGAAAAACAAGATCGCTCCGCCATTTCGTGTTGCTGAATTTGACATCATGTATAACGAAGGTATTTCAAAGACGGGTGACGTACTTGACCTTGCTGTTGATAAAGGAATTGTTGGCAAAGCTGGCGCATGGTTTGACTATGCTGATGGCAAAATCGGCCAAGGTCGTGAACAAGCCAAGGTTTACTTGAAGGAAAATCCAAAAGTATTGGCCGAAATCGACAAAAAAGTACGCGCGAAGGTTGCCGAGGACGACGCGTAACGTTACTGTTCCTATGGTCTTTGGGTGTTTATCGCGGTAAGGTAGCGATATGAAGGTGACGGCACTTTCGGCTCAGCAGCGAAATCCTGATCGCATCAATGTGATGATTGATGGCATATATCGGTGTAGCCTGACGATTACGCAGGTGGTGGCACTAGGTATCAAGGTTGGTGCTGAGTATGACGAAGCGCAGCTTGCGACGATTGAAGGCGAAAGTGAATTCGGAAAATTATATGCTCGGGCGCTTGAGTATTGCTTGATGCGCCCACATAGCGCTCGCGAGGTACGCGATTACTTGTATCGTAAGACACGCGAGACAAAATATCGGTCACGGAAAACAGGTGAAGTCAAAACGCGTGAGGGAATTAGTCAGGAGTTAACCGATCGAGTATATCATCGGTTGGTCGAAAAGGGATATATCGATGATGAATCGTTTGCTCGCTATTGGGTTGAGCATCGCAATATGACAAAAGGCACGTCACGTCGCAAACTCGAGGCCGAGCTGCGGGCAAAAGGTGTGACGTCAGACATTATTCAGCGTCAGTTTACTCTGTCTGGTCGGAGCGATGAGGATGAGTTACGCAAGGTTATCGCCAAAAAACGGGCTCGTTACCCTGACGAGCAGAAACTGATTCAGTACTTGGCGCGCCAGGGGTTTGGTTTTGACGATATCAAACATGCGTTGCGGAACGAAGAGTAGGAAGTTATTTGCGGCTACTATGTGCAGCTTCGGCTTGCGGTGTCTGCCGAAAGGGGTTAACGTATGACTTGGCAGCACTTTTGAGAGGCTGCTTGATACTTCCTTTTGCTTTGATAACAATCGCGTCGTCGGTTACTTCGATGACCTGAGAGCGGTGAATGGTCAATTCGCTATCATTGAACCGTTGCAGAATCGGGCGTTTGACAATAAGTTGCTGGATGACAAAACTTTCGACTTCGATAGTGTAATCGATAGTCCGCCCCACTTTATTTCGTTTTTCATCGAGCACAGGCTTACCAATGAGCTCAAACTGTAGCTCATAGAGTTCTTTGAATTTTACGATATCGTCAGTTTCGAGGAATTCGTCACTTGAATCAACAATCATGCCGATACGACTAAATTCGCGGACGTCCTCGATACGTAGATACGATGGGTGACTATCAAGGTGCGAGCCGTCAACCTCGTAGGCAAGGATAGAAAGATTATGTGGATTGATAATCGCCTGTGTCGTGCGTGCCAATTCTCGACCCGTCTGCAAACTGAGTACAGGGGTATCGATGATATCAGTGCCAATAACAAGCATATATCTAGTATACCGAGTATCGAAAAACTACTCAACAAACGGACTGTTACGTGGCGTTGGAAAAACTAGGTCACGCGACGATTCGCTACTGTTACGGAGTTGTTTGATTTTGTCGGCGGTTTTTTGGTCGAATTTTGCTGAGATCATTTCGACTGACTGCTCAGGGGCTTTTGGGTCGTTTATCGATGAGTAGAGGCTAAAGATGGCACCTGCAAGAAGTAGCGCAATGACGGTAAAGAAGACTGTCGCGTGATATTTTGCAAAAAACTTTACAAATGGTTCGCCGAGTGATGATAGTGACGTGTTCATTAGCGTACGTAGACCTCCAATGTCAGTGAGCTGACGGTTACTTTGCCTGCTGCAGACGTATCACTTTCCATGGAAATACCGGCGAGCTGCATTTTTGTAAGACTTTGCTCAATCATGTGAACAAAGTTCATGATGTCCCTGTATTCGATAGGAGACTTGAGGGAGACAGAGACAGAGACGGTTTTGAGACCGCTGACGACAGGGGTGGCTGCGGCGCCTGCGGCTGGCGTTGCGCTCGTGCCGGTGAGACCTTCGGTACCGAATTGATATCCCGACACTTCAACGCCGGATTTTGCGGCAAAGGTATTGATGTCTTTGATGATTTGGTCTTGGTAGGCATACGATTGACTTTCGGCAACGAGGTTCTTTGTGCGGAGTACCGCATCACTGTTTTCGGCAAGGGTTGTCTTGAGCTGGTTGAGTGCTGTCAGGTTAGTACTACTTGACTCTGCAAGCATCGTCGCTTTTTTGACATCCGTTGCATAGCCAGCGATGACACTTTGCGAAAAAGTAAAGATGACGACTGCAATGACAATAAGTAGGATGATGCCACCGATGAGAATCAAGCGCAACTTTTGAGCAGTCAGATTGGCAGTCATTGATTTAAACATTATTGATCCACCTTGTTAATTTTTACGCTGATATCGACATTGACAGGATAGTTGCTTGAGCCTTCGGTTGAGCTATTGGTATCAATTCGCTGAAAGAAGACGTTATCAAACATCTTTGATTGTTCGAAGTTTTGTTTGAGCTGTCCAGCGGTGTCGTAGTTTTTTGCATGCGCAGTGATGGTGACTTGGTTACCAAAATCTTTTGCACTAAGATTGATGTTATCGAGGATAACGCCACGTGGCAGCAACTCGGTAATACGAAAGACGAGTGACGAATAGTTAACCTGATTACCGAGGATTTGCTTGGCGATGGCCAAGTTTTTGCGATACTCTTCAGCTTCTTTTCGTGTATCGTTATATTCTGCGGCTTTTGCTTGATTTTCTATGTTGGTCGCTTCGGCTTGTGCTTTAGTTGTGACAAGGTACGCATAGAAACCGCCAACAATCAGCAGCAGAATAATAACAGCACTCGCAGTCAGTACGTTATAACGAAGTAATGTGACGTTAGCGCGTGCAGCACGAAGTTCTTTTTTGTTGCTTTCGGGGAGAAGATTTATCATTTCCACATATCTCCTTTTTGGACATTAGCAAGACCGGCAACGGTAATATAGCGTGATCGGAACTGCTTGGCAGGTTGCGGGAGTTCGCCAAAGTCGAGCTGCTGCCACGGATTGGCGGTACGTGCTGGCATCACAAGTTCATTAGTAAAGTATTCGCCAATACCTGGAACGTTACTGCCGCTACCGACGACCAATACTTGTTCGAGGCGGCGGTCATTTGACAGACGTTCGTTATAGTAACGGATCACTTTGCGAGTTTCTGTGATGATACTGCGAAGAGCAGGGCGGAGCGCTGCTGTGATCTTTTCTTGACGAGGACCAGGGGCCAAGCCATTCAATACTTTGAGCTGATGAGCGTTTTCAAGTGTAATACTGAGCTTTTTGGCGATATCGAGCGTAAAAGTATTACCTCCAGTACCGATACCGCCTGTGATGCGAATCGAGCCGTCAAGTACTGCAATGTCGGTATTGGCGGCACCAATGTCGACAATAACGGTTGGCAGGTGACCTTCTTCGGTTGATTTGAGGATACGAGCGACAGAATTGATCGATGGCTCAATCATGTTAACAGTAAGGCCAGAGTCGTTACAGGCTGCAAGTGCGTTATCAACAATCTTTTTTGGCACGGCGC
>JASLCP010000064.1 GCA_030151825.1 Candidatus Saccharimonadales bacterium | reverse complement strand
TCAAACCTTCGACCTCTCGGTCCCAAACCGAGCGCGCTATCAACTGCGCCACACCCCGATAGGTGTTGTTTACTTTGTCGATTATACTGTATTTGTCACAGTATTTCCAGTAGTATTTACGATAAGCCTTGCTATACTAAAGGGAGACATGAAAGAAAACCTTAAACGAGCGGCTCACCATGTTCGTCACCGCACAAAATATGCTACAAATAGCAAGCAAGTTCGGTTTGGATTTGTTGGTGTAATCAATACGTTAGTCGACTTTATTGTATTAAATATTCTAGCGAGCGTATTCGCAGTGCCGATTGTACCAGCGAACATTGTGTCAACGACATCCGCGATGCTGACGAGTTTTGGGCTTAACCGACGAGTCGTGTTTCGCGCGAGCGAAGGGGCTATAGCACGGCAATTAGCGCTATTTTTTGCAGTATCGCTGACATCGATTTGGATTGTCCAAAGTAGCGTGATGTTTGCGTCGTTTCAGATACTTCACCAAATGACACCGTGGCACGATGCGATTTTGCTGAATCTTGCCAAGCTGTGTGGCATTAGCGTCGGGTTTATTTGGAATTATGTTGGATATAACAAGTTAGTGTTTCGTAGTTCAAAAAAGAAAGTAGGACAATCTAATGTTGAATCGAATACGTAAGAGCCGGACATTTTTGCCACACCTGACGTTGCGTGATGGGGGAGTGTTAATGATAGGCTTGGTGGTATTTGTCACGATTGCAGCGAGTACTGTCACAAAATTTTCGATTTGGTTCGACGAGGCGTTTGGGTCGTACTTGATTCGTTTTAATTTCTTTGATTTGACACGGTATACGGCCTTTGATGTGCATCCGCCGCTGTATTATTGGCTACTTAAGGCGTGGTCGCTTGTGTTTGGTAACACTGAATTAGGTATTCGTAGCTTTAGTGTTTTCTTTGGTGCCGTAACGATTATCGGTATGTTTATGTTGGCATTGAAACTATTTGGACGAAAAGCAGCGTACGTATCACTCATCTTCTTGGTGCTATCGCCGGTATTCATTAGGTATAGCCAAGAAGCGCGAATGTATACACTACTCACAGCAATTATTGTTGCGGCGACATACGTGTTGGTATATGCGCAGCAGGCAAAACGACGCTCACCGTGGATCGTGTACGGAGTGTTATTGGCGCTGGGTATGTTGACGCAATATTTTGCGGCACTGGCGTGGCTGTCACATTGGGCATGGCGTGCATACGTTATTCGTCAGCAAAAGAAGGGCGAGTTCAAAAAGCGATTCTTTACGCGTAATTGGGTGGTGGCACATGTTGTCGCAATCGGTATCTTTTTACCATGGCTACCGTGGATGGTTCGGCAGTTTGCTGATGTACAAGGGAATGGTTTTTGGATTCCTGCGGTTACGTCAATGACGGTGCCTGACTTTTTGACTCATTTCTTGTTGTTCTCGGATCATAGTGGAGTGACATCATGGTCAGCACTGGCGTTTTATGCGATAGTTGTTGTGATTGTCGGTGTTGTTATTGTGACTATTCGGCGACTTGAAGGCAAGGCGCGAGACAACTATATGTTGCTGATGTGTATGGTGTGTGTGCCCGTGTTGCTACTACTCGTATTGTCGATGCCGCCACTGCGTTCGGCATTTGTTGACCGATATTTGATTGTCTCAGTTTTGTTTTTGGCACTGCTGATTGGTGTGAGTATGGTAGAGATGCTGTCGGTTGTTCGTCTCAGGCTTGTGGTGATTGCGAGCGCGATCATTGTCGTGATGATGAGCGTCGGTATTTATAACCAATCAGTGATTGGTAACTACAATTTCTTTACGCATCAGTCTAACAATGCTCGCCAAATGATTGAACGCATCCGTACTGACACGCCGACCGACGTACCAATTGTCGCAGCGACACCATGGGTATTTTATGAATCGGTCATTTACGAACGCCCACAGTCACCGATTTACTTTATGGACGAATCAACGACTTACGAGTATGGTTCGCTGCGTATGCTGCAGGAAAATAGCGACCACAAGATTATGGATATCACCACGTTTGCAGCGCATCATTCATCGTTTTGGCTGGTGGCAAATATCAATGGCGGCGGACAGGTTCGCCCACCACGAGATAATTGGAAAGTGTTAGATACAATCACTATCAATGACTCGCGTACGGGCACGCCGCTTCTTCGGGCCATTCGCGTTAGCGCGGAATAATCTTCATCAGGAACTTTGCGCGAATTGCGAAATAGATAAGGGAGATAATCGCCACGGTGATAATAAAATTCTGATACACGCTACTGCTGCTAATATAAATATGAACAAAAAACAAAATGACGGCGTGTAGTGTATAGACGTATAGTGAGTTGGTGCCAAACGGCACGAGCAGCCAGCCGGCATATTTGAGTACGAATGCCTCAAATCGCTGCACAAGCAAGAATGCCGTCCAAAACCATAGCATGAATAATAAGAAACGGTTGAGTGGGAGACTTTCTTTGTGGAATTCGTTCATGCGGAGCGAATAGGCCTCGGCGCTGAGTTGCCTCGTCCAGGCAGTATCAACGAATTCCTTGGCAAAGACCGAGAAGACGTTCCAGGCGAATAGACAGATACTGATAACCATGAGCGGGATGACAACGTAACGGACGAGTGTTTTTCGGTGACGAATAAATACATCGGTAATTTGTGGCCAATGAAATCCAATGACTAGTCCTGTAAAGAATACCGCTTGCCAGGGTATTGGCTGAAGGAGCTCGATTGTTGACCAATCCATCGCGTGCCGGTCGATCGGAGACAAGAACCAGATGATATAGCTGACGAGGAGGACAATATACCACCTGCCCTTTCGGAGCAGCCAAAAGGCGAGAGGGCTGATAGCAATGAAAATAGCGTAGTAACGGAGATAATCGGCCCAACCGTAGATATATTGTAGCGTTACCGTTTGCCAGATGAGTTGCCAGATAGAGTGATCGGTCATAATACCCCATTTGATGTTTGGATTGTCGTTAAAGAACCACCATGCAATGAGTGTGAAGGCGATCACGAGGACGATATGAGTGAGGTAGAGTGTCCATGCGCGCTTAAGTACGATATGTGCTACCTCCTTAAATGGGCGATCGATTAATTTTGCACCCCGTACGATACCAAGGACGGTACCCGATACCATGAAAAATCCTTCGGCGGTTGTGACAAGCAACATCCCACGCATTCCCCACCAGTCGAGTAAATTGGGGAAAAAATACAGGTGATCAATGACAATGGCAATCAAGAAAAACCCACGCATAATATCGAAGGTCAGGATTCGAGAAATCTTTTTTGGCGTAGCCACTATGCCCTATTATACAGACTTATCTGAATGAACGCTGACTTCAGCGACATGGGAGGAATGAAAGTGCTATAATAGATATATGGCAATGAAACAACCCCCCTATCCAGCACCGATCTTTAGTCTGTTTGACTCTGACGGCGTCAAGCATAGCCTGGCTGATTATGCGGGAAAGTGGGTGGTACTCTATTTTTATCCCAAAGATGATACGCCAGGCTGTACGATTGAGGCTTGCGCGATGCGCGATGCACGTGATGATTTGACGGCACTTGGTGCCGAAGTGATTGGCGTGAGTAAAGACGATGCCGCCAGTCATGAAAAATTCAAGGCAAAGCATAACCTCAACTTTACGTTATTGAGTGACCCTGAGGCCGAAGTGATCAATGCCTATGGCGCGTGGGGTAAAAAACAATTTGGCATGGAAGGTATTTTGCGCCGAACATTTATTATCGACCCAAAAGGTACTGTTCGTAAAGTATACGGCCGCGTGACACCGCTGGGCCACGGTAGCCAAGTTGTTAAAGAGCTCAAAAAACTTCAACAAGAGGCGTAGGTAGCCGAGGGGTTCTATCGCGGTCGCTTAAGTGCGTGTTCGCGGGCAAGTTTTGCAAAACGATCATCAACAACGGTTGGCATAAACTCGCCAAACGCATTGACTGCTGCTTGCTCGATCAAAAAATCAGCAACGGCAGGGTTCTTTGGGAGTAACGATCCGTGTAGGTAGCTGCCAATCACATTGCGGTAGCGCGCGCCCTCGGTATCATCTTGACCGTTGTTACCGGCACCTTTTAGCAATGTCGCAAAAGGCTTGGCTTTTGGTCCTAGAAACGTCTGGCCACTGTGGTTTTCATAGCCGATAATGTCGCCAAATTGATCCGAGTGTGTGACGATATTGCCAATCAATCGCTCGGGTCCGGCGATGGTCTCGATATCGAGGATACCGGCGCCATGAATGACGACGCCTTCTCCGGTGGTAAACGATGTACCAAATAATTGATAGAGACCGCAAATCAGTAACATCGGGACATTATTGTCGGCGAGTATCTGTAGCCTGTCCTTGATCTTCAAAAGGTCGTCCTGGATTCGTTCTTGTCCGCTATCCTGACCGCCGCCCCCAATAACAATGTCAACGTCATCTGGGAACGTATCACCGGGATTGTAGTCGATGACTTCGACGGTATACCCGTGCCATTCCAGACGCTTGGCAATCACCAGAATATTGCCCAGGTCACCATAAATATTCATATCGCGAGGGTACAAATGAAGTAGCCGTATGGGACGCAATTCTGTCATGATACGGCCTCGACAGTAGTTATTTTTGCCAACTCTTTGCGAAGAGCGAGCATGGCGGTATAGGTGCAATAAATGCGCTTTGGCTTGCTGCTGTTTGCGTTGATAAAGTGAGCGAGTGCTCGGCTGAGGCTGACATCAATGTGTGAGACGGCAACATCGCTATATTGCATTCGTAGTGCTATATCGTACGCACGGACTCCGCTGATCTCAGCGACACCTGTTTGGCGCAAACTATCAAAATCAACATCCCATAGCCAACTCATATCGCGTCCGTCAGCATAGTTATCGTTAATGGCAATCATTGTTGCGTATGATGTAGGAGAAAATGACTGTAGACCTAAGCGAAAACCGCTGGGGTTTTTGACAAGGACAAGTTCAAGCGGCTGGCCGTTAACAATAATTGTTTCGCCGCGTCCGAAGGCTGGTTCGATCGCTGCGAGTGCTGTCAGGAGCGCCGGTTGATCAATGTTATCGCCGACAATCATGCGCACAAAAGCCAGCGCCGCTGCCGCATTATAGGTATTGTAAATTCCCTGTAGTTTCAGTGGTGTCGTGACCGTTTTGTTGTCCATGAGGAAGGTTGCTGCGTGGTCGTCAAACGCAGTAAACGTCACGTCAGCGGGGAGCGACTGAGGAGTGACGGCTGCGGTACTGTGGAGGTCGTCATCGCTAGGAAACGTCGCGCGCAGGTCATCGCCAAGCCCAAAATAACGCACAGTAATATCTGTCGGTAGCGTCGATGCGATAGTGGCGATTCGGGGGTCTTCACGGTTAAGTACGACTCCATCGGTTGTTGCCTTAGCGATGGTGTTAAGCATACCGGCGGTAGTGTCGATTTCACCAAAGCGATCAAGCTGATCACGCATCACATTTAATAGCAGGCTATATTTTGGTTGAATCTTGGCTACAAAATGAACCGCGTGCGCTTCGTCGAGTTCGAGCACGGCAATATCGGCATCAAGACTACCATCGCTCGATACCTCGCCGAGTAATGCGGCAGCCACGCCACGCACGAAGTTACTGCCAGTACGATTAGTAAACACGCGAAGTCCTTGGCTTTCAAGTAATTCGACCACCATTTTTGTCGTAGTTGTTTTGCCGTTAGTGCCACTGACTAGTACGACGCCGTGCGGCAACGTTGCGAGCGTTTCTTTGACGAATGATGGGTCAATACGTTCGACAAACAGCCCAGGCAGCGCTGAGCCACCACCGCGCAGACGTGCGATATAGCGAACGGTTTTGCCAAGTAGAACGGTGTAAGGTTTTGACATCTTCTCTCTAGTATATCATTTTGCCACAGAACCTCTATAATACCGTAAGCGTTAATGGTACAATATGACTATGCTTTTTATCAGTTTCTTTAAGTGGTGGTACAGTGACGGTTGGCGACAGCGTGCTCGACTGATGATGATAAAACTTGAGGGAGTGATCGATTATTTTTCGATTGACCTACTTCTCAAGACACTATTTCAGCCGTTTCGGCAGGACAGCACCGGCAAAGTCGATGGTTCACTCGATAGAAAACTGCGGGCATTTGCTGACAATTTGATATCACGGGTATTGGGCGCGATCATTCGATTAGTGATCTTGTTGTTTGGGCTGGTTGCAATCGCATTCAATACCGTGGTCGCTATCGGCGCACTGGTCGTTTGGGCGATTGTTCCGGTGTTACCTGTCGTGGGTATCATCTTGATGGTGATGAGGTTCGGCGCGTAATGGATAGCGGCGTACAATTTGTTGCCTCAAGCGAGCGTGCGGTAAAAGCGCGGTTCGGCGCCTTTTTTACCAAGCCAATTCGTATTTGCCTGCTGATACTCGCAGGGACGCTGTTTGTTGGCGGACTGGCTTTTGTGGTGTTGTACGGTGTAGCGGGTTGGTTGCTGGCTGGGATTGCGGCGATTCCGTACGCTCTTTATGAGTGGTGGCATGGCGAACTGAAGAAAATCCCTGTAATGAGCGGCGAGCAAATTGATGGTATAGTGGCATCGAATATTTTGGCACAATTACCGGCACAGCCGACGCCCAAAGACATCGCAACGATTACGGGACGGGTCAACGGCGGATTGTTTTTTGCATTGCGCTTTGGGATTACGCCCGACTTTTTACTCAATATTACGACTGATGATGCGACGCAGACGGCGGCAATTTGGCAGCATGCTATAGAGATTCGAGAGGCGACCGCGAGTCCTGAAATTACGGGCAGTGTATTGGCGGTAGCGATTTTACGTAGTTTTGCACAATACGAATCGCTGCTGGCGCACATGCATCTGGATTACGATGACCTGCTGGCGGGTATACGCTGGCATAACCATTTACAGGAATTAATCGCCAAGACAAAAATCCCACGCCGGACTGGTGGGATTGCTCGTGATTTTTCATTTGGCTACATTCCGCTGCTCAAGCGCTTTGGACAAAACCTCAGCGAGCAAGTGGGGAGCGGGGGGCTGCGTGTTGAACTTGATGCGCATCAAGGTGCGCTCGATCAATTGATGGATACTTTTGGTAGTGGCGGTCGGCAAAATGCGGCATTGGTTGGCGAAGCTGGTGTTGGCAAGACAACGATTGTTCATGCCTTTGCTGAAAAGATTCTTGATGCTCGCGCCAAAGTGCCCGAGAGCTTGCGGTTTCGTCAGGTATTTATTCTGGATTCGGCTTCGCTGATTGCAGCTGCGCCAGGACGAGGTGAGCTAGAAGGCTTGGTGATGCAAGTACTTGGCGAGGCGTATCATGCCAAAAATATCATTATTTGTCTTGATAATGCACAGTTGTTTTTTGAAGAAGCGGTGGGGTCGGTTGATCTTACGAATGTACTACTGCCAATTCTTGAGGCGGGTAATCTGCGGGTGATTTTGACGATGGATGAGCAGCGGTATTTGCAAATTGGCCAACGTAACCCGTCATTGATCAACGCTCTCAATCGTATCTCGATCGCACCAGCAACTCGCGAAGAAACACTAGCGGTGATGCAAGACCAATTAATTATCAACGAATTTCAACGCAAGGTGACATATATGTATCAGGCGCTTGCCGAAGCGTATCGGTTGAGTGAGCGCTATGTGCACGATCTTGCAATGCCTGGGCGAGCATTAAAATTATTAGAGAGCGCCGCAGGGTACGCGAATGGTGGGTTGGTGACGGCTAACTCTGTGCAGGCGGCAATCGAGCAGACAATGGATATTAAAGTAGGCGTTGCAAGTGGTGAGGATGAACGTGAAAAGCTGCTCAATCTTGAAGACTTGATTCATCAACGTATGATTAATCAGACGCGCGCGGTTCAGGTGGTGAGTGATGCATTACGGCGTGCACGTGCTGGGGTACGTAACGAAAATCGTCCGATCGGAACGTTCTTGTTCCTCGGTCCAACTGGCGTTGGTAAAACCGAACTGTCAAAAGCTCTTGCTGATGTGTACTTTGGTGGCGAGGGTCGGATGGTGCGACTTGATTTGAACGAATATGTTCGTCCTGAGGATGTGTCGCGACTCATTGCAGATGGCGCCGACGACCCAACAAGCTTGACAGCCCAAGTGATGAAACAGCCATTTAGCGTTGTGCTACTCGATGAGATTGAAAAAGCACACCCGCAAGTACTGACAACTTTGCTCCAGTTGCTTGATGAAGGAATTTTGCGTGACATCAAAAACCGTGAAGTCAGTTTTCGTGACGCAATCGTGATCGCTACCAGTAATGCTGGCGCTGATCGTATTCGTGAATACATTGAGCGTGGTTATAAGTTGCAAGATTTTGAACAGCAATTTACTGATGAGCTCATTAGTAGTAATCAATTCCGTCCTGAGTTTTTGAATCGCTTTGATGAGATTGTCATCTTCCGCCCACTTGAAAAACCTGAACTGATTCAAGTCATCGATCTGATTATTGCCGGCATCAACAAGCAAATGGCGCTGCAAAAAATCAGCATTCATGTAACTGACGATGCCAAGGTATTTTTAGTCGATCAGGGCTACGATCCGCGACTTGGGGCACGTCCAATGCGCCGCATCGTGCAACGTGCGGTCGAAAATCTTGTCGCCAAACAAATGCTGGCCGGCCAGGTGGCGCCAGGCAGTACGATTGAAATTACACTGCCGCAAGTTCAGGCAGTGCTGACTCCTGATGAGGTGACGGCAGACACACCAGCAGCTCCGCCAGTGCAAAACTAGCGCTGAAATTCGGACAAAAATGCTTGCTGATTTTTGTGGATTGCCCGTGCTTCTTTGGCTGATTTTTCAATCGGATCAAGCGTCAGTTGATAAAACTCACGCGGATCACTAAATGCCCCGGATGCGTTAAACGCAGCACGAGCGGCGGTCGTGCGACGTGCTATCTCAAGACATAATTCATCGAGCCCTTCACGCCAAAAATAATCCTTCAGTTGCAGCAATAATTTGTCAATTGAATAAGTACCATCCGTGCAACGACTACCGCGAAGTAATCGTGCCACAACAAAACTACAATGGCCGTTTGTTATATCGTGTTTCCAATCGTGTAAATCGTCATTGATTTGTCGTGCAATAATGTACTGTTCGAATCCTGCCTCAATTGACTGTCGCTGCTGTACTGATATATTACGTTGCGTACTTAACAGGAGCGGCCCCAGCGCATGGATTGATGCCCGCTCATACAGTTTTCGTCCCGCACCATATCGCGGTAGTGTGGCGATATGAATTGAATCTCCGGCGACTTCATAACGACAATGGGCTAGTTCCCAGGCATTTGCGTTATCCACCATATCAAAATAATGATGGGCGAGGGCCGGGTCACCAACTGACTGGAATAAGCGCAGTGATGCTCGCTGCGCAATATTTGCAGTAGTAAGATACTGCGGATCGCCTTCATCGTCGATAAAGTCGTCATATACGGTATACGCCATCCACGCATAATACGTCGCCTGATCCAAGCGAGTGGCGATAGCGGTATCAGCCGAGCGCGCTAAACACCGAGCAAATACGGTATTGAGTGCAGCAATTTCGTGGCGAACGTCGGCTTGCTCAATTGTTTGCCATATGTGTGTGGCGAAGGGTCTGACGTGTGGCGCCCATTTTGTGATATCTTGCTTGACCATGCGAGCTGCCGGAGCTATCGTCCGATGTTTTTTGGTAATCGTTTTGTGGGCTACTGGTAGTGATGATACGTGGTGATAAAGATAGCGTTCGACATTCTCAAGC
Source organism: Candidatus Saccharimonadales bacterium (assembly GCA_030151825.1). Lineage (GTDB taxonomy): Bacteria > Patescibacteriota > Saccharimonadia > Saccharimonadales > Saccharimonadaceae > JASLDG01. The sequence continues at coordinate 3,093 of JASLCP010000064.1, read as the reverse complement.
GGCGTGCCGAATGCACGAAATAGTCGCGCGATCATCGTATTTGACGCCATGTCGTCACGGTAGAGAGGGTCATCATACGGACCACCCACTGCTCGTTCGGCGGCGATTAATCGCTTGGCAAGTGTAGCGGTGATGCGACCATCGATAAGCTCTGGTCGATAGGTGTACATGGCCAACAGCCGCACTGCGCAGTCGTAGAGCGAGTCGTGCTCAAGCCATACAGCGCTTGTTTCGTGTAATACCTTGATGTCAGTTTCATGATGTGGTGACGAAGGCGCGCGGAGAATGCGCTGGGCAATTGCCGTATAGTCATCAACCGGTTGATTGTTTTTTGCCATGGCGAGTACGACCCGTTGATTTTGTTGGAAGTGTGATAATGAACTGCGTCAAATTCTTGCGCGGGTCAAGATCGAGGGTCCCTTTAAAATGGGTTTCAATCATCTTGCGCCCAATGAATAAACCAATTCCCATGCCGGTTTCTTTGGTCGACTTGAAGGGGATGAAAAGTTGCGAACGTTGATAATCAGAAATACCTCCCGCATAATCGGTAATTGCCAAATGAACTGCTTGTTTGGTGTACGTGATATCAATATTGATATTCGGCTCTTGTAATGATGACTCGACAGCATCATAGGCATCAAGGGCGTTAGTCAAAATAATCGTAACCACTTGTGATAGGCGAAGAGGGTCACCATATACACGATAGGGAAAATTCTTCTTGCGGTGGTCATGGATGGTAATATTGACGCCGAGATGACGTGGACGACTACCGAGCGCCGCAATTGTTTCGTGGATAACAGGTGTGACGCTAAATTCTTTAAAGTCATCATTATTTTGTAATTGACGACGGACTTTATCGACAATAGCGTCGAGGTGTTCGATACTTTCTTTGGCGTGCTCGACAGTGGCAGATTGGCGGTGTCGTTGGCCAATATCATCGATGTCGAGTGTCAAAACTGTCAGATGGTTCGCCAGATCATGCAAGATAACAGTACTCAGCTGTCCGATTTCGGCAAATCGATATAGTTGCTGCATCTCTTCGAGTTGGACAGCGCGCAAATCGTTTGTTTTTTCCTCCAGTCGGACGGCCAGTAATTGCTTTTCGGTGGCAAGTGCTGCCTCGGCTGCCAGAGTAACCTGTAATGCATTTTCAAGTCGACGTCGCGACAACCATGTTACCAATGCGAATATCGAAAACATTGCACTGTATACGATGACGTCACCGAATGTCGATTTGCTTGCTAGTAGTGTAGTTTGCGGATGAGTTATTCCCAGTTCTGTCGTTGCTTGAACGGCGACGAGGAGTAAGACAATCCCAGCCGTGACGGGGACAATAAAACGTGCGTTCAGGATAGTGACGGCCAGAATGACGACGAAGGCGAGCGTCAACAGGCCAATTTGCAGATTAACACTCCATACAAAGAGCGCCACTGCGGCAGCGATAGTGTACAGATTTATCACAAGCCACGCCGCAAGCGTAAACCGTTTCCAGTGAATACACCATCCGATGATGGCAAGGTATACCATAATTGGCAGAAAGGCGACGATACGAGGCAGCACGTACGTATGTCCATACGCAACGTAGCTCACGCACAAGAGCAAAAAGAGCATTATGACAAAGATGCTTGTACCAAGATAGATAATACGGATCAGTGCTCCGGGTGCCCCAAGAATAGTCGAGTGGCGGATGCTCTGTTCGCCCCCGCTCGTTGTTGACACGGCAAAAGACCGCTCCGTCAAGGGAGGAGGGGACGAAACGGCTTTTGTCGATGTCTTCTTCATAGTGTTTTTGTGTCTGTTAGTCGAGCCATGGTACGCCAGCGGCGTTTTGGTCGGAAAGTTGTGCCTGAATAGTATCACTATCACGAATACTGCTATCCGTAAGAATGGAGTGGAGAATTGAAATCATTATATTGGTTCCTTTCTGTTGTTATTCTTGGGGTACGTCGACCTTGTACCCGAGCCCATAAACAGTTTTGATGAGGGTGGTATTAAACGGACGGTCAATGCGGTTGCGTAGCGTCGTGATATGTACGTCAATCGACGACACATCATTGTCTTGAGTTGCAGTATCCCAGATATGCTGAGCGATCATGTTGCGGGTGACAACGCGTCCATTGTTGTCGATAAGATAGGTGAGAATATCAAACTCTTTGCGGCGTAATTCTATCGCCTCTTCGCCACGATAGACGGTTCGTGCATCACGGTTGATATCGAGTCCTGCGATATGCATGCGTGCCACTGGCTTATCCTTATTTGTTTTGCGACGGGTTAGTGCAGCCACGCGAGCTCGCAGCTCATTGCTATTGAATGGCTTTGTGAGATAATCGTCGGCACCGCTATCGAGCAGTCGTACCTTACTTTGTGTTGTGTTGGTTCCTGTCAGGATGAGAATCGGTGTCATCACTCCTTGATCACGCATTGCTTTGCAAACAATATCGCCGGACATACCAGGAAGTCCGAGGTCGAGGATGATCAGTCCGTAAGCGATGGTTTTGACAAGCTCAAGCGCCTCTTCGCCGCTAGCAACAGCATCAACAACATAATGCTGCTCGACGAGCTTGTGTTTGATGCGCTCCGAAAGTGCAGAGTTGTCTTCAACAAGTAATATTTTCATCGTTTCTGTATCGTCCTATTCTCTTCTGAACTAAGCTTATACTAAAGTTATTAAATTAACTTGAGAATTCGGCTGATAATAAAAAAATAATCAAGAATAGTGTATTTTACATCAATTTTATAGAGGTCATGGAAACAATGGTGTTGTTGTAATTACATACAATAAAATGAACCGATGAGGTATTTAAAGAATCCATAATGCTCCGTACACTAAGACTTCGAAAAGAAATCTTCGAGCATAAGCAATGTGGTACAGCGTGTTGTGCGAGATTAGAACTGGATTAGCTGTTTAGGTCGTAAGTTTTAAGGACGGAATATTCCAACATTGGTAGTTTTGTTTCTCGAGCAAGTTGAAAGTTATCCACCTGCTCAACAAATGAAAAATCTAAAGAATCAGCAATACGTCGTACGTTACCGACAGCAACCTCACCAACAAAACGAACAATCGTGCTGTGAACTATGTTCGGTGGCTGCTTC
>JASLCP010000074.1 GCA_030151825.1 Candidatus Saccharimonadales bacterium | reverse complement strand
GTTTGTCCTCTCCGGCTGCTGCGGCTAGCTCGCCACTAACATTTGCTGCATCTAGGCTGGCGGCCTTCGCTGCATCTTCTTCTTGTTTTTTGGCGGCGGCCTCGGCGAGTGCTGCGGTTTCGTTATTGACGTTACCCGTCATCTTGTCAAACATAGACGCTTCGCCGCTACCAGCTCGACCAGGTGTTCCGGTGGATGATCCGCTACTATTCGACGGCAGTCCTTCGGCGAATGATTTGGCACCTCGACGTCGCCGCAAGCGACTAAAGGCTGGTTTTCGGTCATAGGCTGGCAAGGTACGCCCGGCGGTTGATTGCTTGGCTTTATTTTCCAGTTGTGCTTTGATTTTTGCTTCGTCGTTTTTGCCACGTCTGGCGATATTACTGGCAACTTTAGTACTTGCGTTAGTCATGACTGACGAGAGTGATTTTAATAGGAACCATGTACCAAGTAGTGGCAATACTGCCGCCCCGGCTGCCGCAAGGTCGGTAGTAGCACTGCCTGATCCTCCATTGCGTGCCTGGTAGCTATCATCTTTGACACGGTAATTACTATCGCCGTTACCAACGTTCATGATTGTTGCACTAATAATTTGTCCAGTCCCCAGCAAAAACGCAATGACAGGATATAGTAACAATAGTTGGAATAGCAGTCGTAGCCATTGCTGGAAGTAATGTTCGGTGTTTGGTAATAGGTATGCCACAAACATCAATGGTGACGCTAGTACCAACATAGCCACAACGACTTTGCGCATAATCAGTAGTACCAGTCCTGCCGCACAGATCACTGCGATGCTGATTGTTACCGCACTAACTGGGGCCAACAAAATCCACACTGTCCCCGTTTTTTGTAAAATAGCGTTGGTAATATCGGTCAGTCGACTATCGTCAAAGCCATTCTGGGCACTACTGAGTGTCATAGCGGCACTACCAATATTGTCAGATATCCCCTGCATAATCGCCAAAATCGAACCGCCAATAATATTAGACACCTCGACGCCGATCACACAGACATAAAACGATATGTTAACCAAGATTGCCCCAATAATCAGGCGTGGCAACATTCGTTTAATATTGTACCCCCCAGCGCTGCGACCGGTGATTTGCGCATAGACGATTGCCATGAATGCGAGGACAAACAGCGCGTTGGCGATGGTTCGCATCACTTCCCATGCTTTGTAAATACCACTACCAGTGTTGGTGATGCCATACTCAATCTTGAGGAAGTTTTGGTTCATGAATGCAAAGCCGTAGTCGGCCAGCATCGAGATAGCTCGCATTGTTGGGCAGACGACCCAGCCAACTGTTTGGATAGCGCATGATGATACATTTTGCCCGTAGCCTGAGGTTGTCTGGGCCATGTCTGGAAGTGACTGTGCGCTAACAGTCTGTATCGGTATGGTCACCATGCCGGTAATAGCAATGATTGCGCCAATGGCAAACAGCGCCCCCCCTACCCGTGTGCGCATACGACGAATAAATCGTAATGGCCGGTTGTTTAGCATAACTATATTAAAGTATCGTCGATACCTCTTATGCTGTCAATGATATATTTGTTGTCATACTTATTGTGCTTGCATAAGATTCTGGTATAGTTATGAGTAAATAATATGAACATCAAAAAATATCTACTATTAATACCCGTACTTCTTCTCATCACATCGTTTGTTAACTTGCTGCAGGTGACAAACGCGTCGGCACTGACGTGTCCTACTGGGCAGTTTCTTCATTCAGATAACCTATGCTGGTATCAGAAGAACCCTAAATGTAGTGGTTCGATTAACCAATACGGTAACTGTACTGGTTCGCAGCAGTGTGCTCAGGGCGATGGTGTTTATAGTAGCGCAAACAAGAAGTGTAACCGGTACGCAGGCCTTCCGAAGAGAGACGATGGCTTAGCTGTAAATAAAAATGATATTGATTGTGGTAGTGACGGAAGAGAATATCACGCAAGTGATGGAAAGTGTTGGGAAGTAAAGTATCACAAAGTCACTGGCGAGAACGAGCAAACGTGTAAGGGCGTAGGAGATTTTACTGATGCCAATAACGCTGTTGATTTTAAAAATGTACAGGCACATTGGGATAATGGCACCTGCTGGATAGCAGATGGGCTAACAGGTAACTCGTTTGAACCAAAGAAGGTAAACGTACCTGGTTATTGTGATGCTCAGTTCTCGGGAGCGGACGTCGCAACCTGTAAGCAGGGAGCGTCTAACAGTAGTTGCGATGGGCTTGATACAAAACGTGCCAATAAAAATGGAGTCATATATGATTCAGAGAAAGATAAGTGTATAGCAGGTCAGGTTGCGAGACTCTGTGGGGTGACGAAAAAAGATGGTGCCGCTAAAGCTATTAACAACGAAGAGCTTGAATGTATTGATCAGGCAACACAATGTTTAGAAAAAGGGGGCGACTTGAACGCTCGTAAAGCCTGTCTGTCGAAAGTCAAGAATATTGACCAAGATGCAGTTGATAATCTTGAGGAAAATAGTAATGGTAAAACAAGTGGTAATTCCGGGGGCTACAATTTTAGTGGCGAAGTGTGCGGCAAGAAGAACAACAACAAGCCAGATCCAGTCAAAACAAACATAATCAAGTGTGACGCAGGCACTGAGGCGGGTATACCAGTCATCGTAACAGTTCTTACTCTAATTCTCAGCGTTCTTACGGCAATTGTTGGTATTGTCGCGGTTGGCGGAATTGGTTACGCGGCTACCCTCTACGCAAGTGCAGAGGATAACGCTGGTCAAGTGAGTCGCGCCAAGGAGATTATGCGTGATGTCGTTATCGGTTTGCTGCTCTATGGATTTATGGTGGCAATCACCAATTGGCTTATCCCTGGGGGTATAATAAAATAGGTTATTATGAAACGATTATTATTTAGAAGTATCCTTGTGCTTACTGTCATTGCGGCAGTCACGGCCCCTTCCCTGGCCTATGCTGCGGAATGTGGTGGCGCCAAAACAGAATTTGTTTCATGTAGTGACGGGGCTGGTCTAGGGGCGGTCGCTACAATGATTAAAGCAGCCATTATCGGTGTCACGGCCATTATTGGTATTGTCGCGGTTGGCGGTCTTGCCTACGCAGCTATTCTCTACTCGAGTGCTCGCGATAATAAAGCCCAAGTCGAACAAGCAATGAGTATTATTCGAAACGTCGTCATTGGACTTTTCCTGTATGGTTTTAGTGTAGCGATTGTTAATTGGTTAATCCCTGGAGGCGTAATAGGATGAACAAACTCAAACAGCTTAGCGTAGCACTTTTTCTTGGTATCGCATCATTGTCCGGAGTTGTAGGACTTTCGGCGGCAAATGCCTCACCTGTTGTGGCTGGTCCATGCGCTGGTCAATCGTTTATCCTACCTCGTTGGTATGACGGCCTCTGCCAAGGAGACACGATCGAAGCACCTGGTGGCGACATGAAAGCGTTTATTATCAAGATTGCATTGAATATTGTAGCGATTCTTTTGACGGTTGTTGGATATGTCTCACTCGGGTTCATTATATGGGGTGGGTTCAAGTATATGATATCTGGCGACAACGCAAATGGTGTGAGTGGTGCTAAAACGACAATTCTTAATGCAGTTATTGGATTGGTGCTGTCGATTATGTCAGTTGCGATTGTCAATCTGGTTGGCGATGCAATAAAATAGGAAAAGGACTCATCCATGGAAATAGTATATAAGAATTTTGCAGCTCCTCCCGCGCCAACAGGCACGACTAAAATCACAATCGATAAGTCGGAACTTGGCTTAACGGGTGCGCCAGACACGGTGTCATCTGGTAGTGTCGAGGGTATTCTCATGACAGTCTACTTTATCGCAGGTATTGTTGCTGTGGTGGCAATCATTATCGGTGGTATTCGCTATGCAGCAAGCGGTGGTGATGCCAGCGGCGTACAATCCGCAAAGAATACTATACTGTATGCCGTCATCGGGCTTATTGTAATTATTATGGCGGCTGGAATTACCACGTTTATTATTCAAAATGTAGCAAAGTAAAGGGGAAAGATATGAAAAAGCACATTGCTCGATTAATAACAGCATTCGCCCTCGTCATTGGCGTTGGTAGTACTGTTATGGTAGCGCCGTCAGTATCAGCAATTGATATGTTTAGTGGCGGCTGTGGCGGAGGCGGCGGGGGTGGTGCCCAGACTCCAGCGACAGGAGGAGGCAGTGGTGTGTGTGGCGCCAAGGGTGATGACGCCCCAACACTTATCAAGAACGTTATTAACATTCTCCTCTACCTTATTGGAATTATCGCGGTAATTTCAATCATTATCGGTGGTATTCGCTATGTTACTAGCAACGGTGATCCATCTGGTATCAAGGGTGCTAAAGACACGATTATGTACGCTGTCATCGGACTTGTCGTGGCGATTATGGCCTTCGCTATTGTTAACTTTGTTGTCACCGCATTTAAATAGAAAGAGGACTTAAAATATATGAAACATATAATCCGAACATTTTTTATAGCAGTGTTCATTGCTATTGGCGCTGCTACTGTCGCTGTACCGGCCGTAACGAGCTACGCTGCGATTAACTGTAGCGGATCTGCCGTTGACTGTATTAGCAATGGCAAGGATAGTGTTGCAAGTGGCACGGATAAAGATGCTAAGCTCGAAGACCAGATCAAAATAATTACCAACGTTCTCCTCTTTATTATCGGTGCTATCGCCGTTATTATGATTATTGTTGGTGGTATTCGCTATGTCACCAGCAACGGTGATTCGTCCCAGACCAAGGCTGCTAAAGATACAATTATGTACGCTGTCATCGGTGTTATCGTCGCTATTTTGGCGTATGCCATTGTCAACTTTGTGATTACTGCATTTGTCTCAAAGTAATGGCTTAAAACAGATATTAACAAATTCATTAACATCTGGTATAAACATTAGTAGGATAATTCCAACGAAAGGAACTAACACATGAAAAAAAATATCAAACAACTGCTGCTCGGTGCATTCGCCGTACCAGTCATGGTGGTTGGTGCAAGCTTGATGCTGTCACCTGCCCCAGCAAACGCCGCTTTTGACAAAGGTCTTCAGGACGGTGCAACATCTGCTCAAGGTAAAGACCAACAGGGCGATGCATCATCACTCTTTGGTGAAGGTGGTGAAGGTGGTATCTTTAAAACGATTACCAACGTCCTCCTCTTCTTGATCGGTGCCATTAGCGTCATCATGTTAATTGTTGGTGGTATTCGCTACGTTGTATCTGGCGGTGACTCAACAGCTGTACAGAACGCAAAGAACACGATTCTCTACGCTATTGTCGGTGTCGTTGTCGCTATCCTTGCGTAAGAAGTCGTCAACTTCGTCATCAGTAGCTTTGCTGCAAACGGCGGCGCATAAGACAGCGTTCGCTCTTCTTAATACACCCAGCTTTTGCGCTGGGTGTATTTTTTAAGTCTTTTTATCTGCCAGCTACAAAATAAAATTACCCTCGCGTGAGGGTAATTTATCGCATAAAAGTTTCGAGAGATCTTACAAGACCTGAATCTTCTTTGCTTGTTCCTGCTTTACCTTGGCAAAGCTGATAGTCAAAACGCCGTCTTTCAGGACTGCTTCGACTTCATCTTCCTTTACTGCTACAGGTAATGCCAGGGTGCGGCTAAACTCGCCCCAGTAGCACTCTTGGATGTGCCAATTTGTTGCTTCGCTGTCATCGCCGCTACTAAGGGTGCCGCTGATCGTCAAAATGCCATCACTAATGCTGACATCAAGATCTTCTTTGTTCACACCCGCAGTACGAGCTTTTACATAGAGCTTCTCTTCTGTTTCGTATACATCAACGGCCAGCTGACCTGGGAAGTCATCTTCGGCTGCATCTGTATCATCCTCAGCAATAGGAGCTGTCTGGGCTTGCGTGAGTTCGTCATCATCGTTCAAGAACGCTGCGGCGAGCTCGTCTTCGATCAATAGATCGTCATTTTGCTTTCGGGCCATGGTATCCTCCACTTTTCTCTTGGCTCTCTTGACAAATAGTCTTCTACAGTATAACCAATATATGCGCTATAATCAACTAAACAGGTAGCCAAAACGTAAAAAATACAATGATTGATAACCTTCTGCAAATCATCGCTCCCCACCACTGTTGTGGCTGTGCAAAAGCGGGTACCTTATTATGCGATAATTGTAAATATGACATCATAGATCAGCCATTTCTGGCCTGTATTGCGTGTGGACGCGGCTCGGCAGGAGTGTCAGGCATATGTTCTCGGTGTACTGTCCCTTATGGCCGAGCGTGGTGTGTTGGTGAGCGGCAGGACTCATTACAAATGCTCATCGGAACATATAAATTTAATCGTGCCAAGGCTGGATACGGTCCCCTAGCACAATTATTGGACGATACGTTGCCGCAATTACCAAACAACGTGATTATTGTGCCAATCCCGACGGTATCATCGCACATTCGTGAGCGTGGCTATGATCATGCGCGACTTGTTGCAAAAGCATTTGCCAAACGCCGCAAGTTACCAATGATACCCGTACTTGGTCGCACAACATATACCAAACAACGTGAGGCAAATCGCTCGACACGTATCAAACAGGCAAAAGTCGCCTTTTCTGCTGCGAAACCTATCGATAGTAGTGCCACCTATCTCTTGGTCGACGATGTTATTACAACTGGGGCCACTATGAAATATGCCGCCAAAACCCTAAAAGACGCTGGGGCTACTACCGTTTGGGTCGCCGCACTCAGTCGTCAACCTCTCGACTAATTGTCTCGTATCTGTTACGATAGTTCTCGGTTACTCTGGAGAGGTGACCGAGTGGTTGATGGTACCGGTCTTGAAAACCGGCGTGCGGTAAAACGTACCGAGGGTTCGAATCCCTCCCTCTCCGCCA
>JASLCP010000047.1 GCA_030151825.1 Candidatus Saccharimonadales bacterium | reverse complement strand
CCTATTTATTTACCTGACAAGCTTACGGTTATTATGACGCAGACGGGTCGATTTCACAAGAGGAAATAGACTGATTTTCAAAGTCCGCTGTTATCCACTTCTTGACACGGTCGCTAGTACTGAGTTTTGTCGGTTTTTTGCTGCCATTCGTCAAAGACAACGCGCGCCTGAGGCGATGTAGTATGTTCGAATGGAATTGATCGCTGGTCGATGGCGACGGCAAGCTCATCGTAAATAAACGAATCGTCAAATTCGATAGCGGCGGCGTCAGTACGAGTATTGGCATAATAGACTTTTTGAGGACGAGCCCAATAGATGGCGCCAAAGCACATAGGACAGGGTTCGCAACTGGTGTAGAGCTCGCAGTCCGATAGGTCAAAGCGGCCGAGGGTGGCGCAAGCGCGGCGGATGGCGACGACTTCGGCGTGCGCGGTTGGGTCATTGGTGGTCAGGACTTCGTTGTTGCCCTCGGCAATGATCTGGCCGTTTTGGACGATGACAGCACCAAAAGGACCGCCGTCGCCACGGCGCATGCCTTCGCGTGATAGTTCGATGGCCCGGTTCATAAATTCGTTCATGTATCTACTATACCATTGGCGAGGCGATCTAATAATAGAATACCCTGTACCATTTCCCTCTTTTCGGAAGGAATGGTACAGGGTGATTCTAGTGGCTAGGGTCGGATGGTAGCGTCAGCATACCGGTGAAGGTAGTCAGTGGCTTTGGTCAGGAAGGTGGCTTTGGCACTTTCGGGGACCTCTCGCTTGGCCAGCAAATCGGCGACGACGTGGCTCAGGGACTGAAAGTCGCGTCGTTCGTCATCACGCAGTCGGCCGCAAAGCCTTGAGCGATTGGCGCTAACCATTTGTACTTGTCGAGCGACCGTGTGCGGTGCTGATGCTGCCTGAAAGTACATTATGTGCTCCTGCTCACTAGAAAACGTACTCTACCTGCGGGTGCGGATAGAAACCGTATAGTAACATGTTATGTATCTAACGTCAATATTTAGGCATGAGTTCTCCCAAAGTAAAACACCCATGTGATAATGGGTGTTTTACTTTGGTGACCCTACCGGGAATCGAACCCGGATTGCCAGGATGAGAACCTGATGTCCTAACCGTTAGACGATAGGGCCGCAACTTCCCTACTCTACCAAAAATAACAGAGGTTGTCTAGCGTAGGTCGTGAATAATTGAAATCAGTTTGCGCGGGGTGATGTCAGCTTTTATCAAATAGGCGTCGACGTGATGCTCCATGGCCACGCGCGATTCGTCGTCTTGTTCGAAATTAGTCATGACGATGACTTTGCTGTTGGGAATCAGGTCTTCTTTGCCATTGCGAAGAGCGTCAAGAATCTCGGTGCCACGACGTTCGGGCAACATGATATCAAGCAAAATCAGGTCGTAATGCTTGTTGCGCGCCGCAATCAGCCCGTCGTTGCCACCGATCACCCAGTCGACTTCGTAGCCTTCTTTTTTCAGACTGCGCACATACATTTCACCGATAAATCGGTCGTCTTCGACACATAAAATTGTTTTTATTGCCATAACACTACCCCCTAAACATTGAGTGATTACGGATTGAGCCACTGCTCCGCGTAATCAACTTTTCATTATTATTATGCCCTGCTTTGATTTTATCGGCAACCGTGGCATAGATTGGCAGCGTGAATGAGAACGTTGAGCCTTCGTTTTCGGTGCTGCGGACTTCGATGATGCCACCGTGTGATTCGATAATTCCTTTCGAGAGGTAGAGACCGATGCCGGTACCCGCGACAGTTTCGCGTGAGCGGTGTGAGCGGTAGAATTTGTGGAATAAATTATTGACGACATTGGCCGGCATGCCAATCCCGCGATCAGTGATTGACACTTCGACGGTTTTTCCGACGACATGTGCAGTGACAGTAACGATGCCGCCCTCGTTACTGTATTTGATGGCGTTATCGATAAGGTTTGATAATACTTCACCGATGCTGTTGCGGTCGGCAGCGACGGTCGGCAGCGAGTCAGGAATATCAATATTGAGCAAACGGTGTTGAGAGGCGGCGCGCAGGTCCATATCATCGCGGACGGTATCATAAATGGCTTTTAGGTGCTCTTCGGCAACGTGGATCTTGAAGTGCCGACGGTCAAAGCGTGATGCGCCAAGGATATTATTGATATAGGTTGACAGTCGGTTAGCCGATACGACAAGACGTTTCATGAGCTCTTGCTGATCGAGGTCCATTGACGGACCGACTTCTTCGTTGATGACATCTAGGTAGCCACGGATAACGGTAATTGGGCCGCGCAGCTCGTGAGCGGCAAACGAGATAAAATCGAGGTCATCTTCTTCGGGAGCATAGGTATTGGTGCGGTCAAAAAACATCACGACAACCTCTGCAGGACTATCTCGTTGGTACGATGCCGTGATGTCGTAGACGCGGCGCCCAGGTTCGCCAATATTCTTATTAGCGATGCGCGCCCAGGTGTGTTCATCGTGAATTTTGTTGTTGCGGCAGTCATCAATCCATTTGGTAAAGCTGTCATCGCTGGGAAATGGTATCGCGATTGATTTGTTACCTTCACGGTCGATTTTGATGGGGGCGTTTTTGTTATTGTAGGTAAATTATTGGTCGGTATCAAACATGGCGATTCCGCACGACAAGCGGTCGAGCCCGGTGGTAATCGACGTATCAACGGTACGTTCGGCATCACCTAGCTCGGGGGCTGGCGCGGCGGTTGGTGCGACTGAAAGTTCGTAGAATGGCTGGAGAATATCCTGAAAGGCGATGCTTGCTTGCTGATCGATAGGACGAAGTGGCGACTGCTGGCTAGCTTCGGCGAGTGCGGCGAGCGATTGGATGAGATTATGCATAGGCCGGCTCAGCGCCCACAAAAGTGTCATTCCGAAAATAGCAAACAATGCCGTCATGATGGCCATACCTGTCCAGTACTGCCACGACCATAGCGCAATGACGTGACTCAGACCAAGGAGAGTAGCGAGGAAGATGCCGCTAACGAGAGATCCAATCAGTACCCCTGTTGCAAAACGGATAGTGTACATCGATAAAAAGGTACGTGCAGCCTGCTGAGGCTTGGATAAAAGTTTTATTGCCATGTGACGTTTCCTGTGCCGTTCGGGATCGCCGAGAGCCATGTTTGTCCGCGGTTGAGTTTTACTTCGCTGCCGTCCGCTGCGGTGAATGTCAACTGGCTGTCTTTGGTTGGCTTGTGCCATTGGCCGTCAGTGGCGGTACCGTCCTGAAAGATGACTGCTCTACCGTCGCCGGTACTTTGGATTTGTTCACGCCAGCCGTCTTCCATAACCTTGCTCATATTGGTATAGAGCACGACGACGGTAGTCGGAGTAATTTGACCAGACTCACGGTCGTTATGGGGCGCACCGGCCTGTGAACGTGCATAAGTGTTCGACGCGGCATCATAGACATAGCTACTGTTGTACGTGGGGCCACTTATAGTGACGGCAATTTGGGTGGCAGTAGGTGTCTTAGCGGGAGCGGCGTCTTTTCGTGCAAAGCCTTTGACGGCTGATTCAGTATAACCTTTTGCTTGATTGAGGGCATCGAGTCGTTCAAAATTAGTGTAGACATTGTGAGGTGCATAGCGGTCAGAGACACGCCAGTATGACGGACCATTAAAGAACTGATCGATGTCTCGATAGCCGTCACCGCGTACTTCGTCAAGCGCCAACTTGCTACCACCAACATGGGCAATACTAGGCTGAAACGGTGTCAGCCAGTCAACGTAGTACGGACGGAGGCTGCGGACGGGGCCGATGAGTCCCGGTTTTTCTTGTTGGTAGAGCGCCAAAAAGCGTGTAATGCCTCCTTCGGCAATTGCCTCAAATACGACGCCGGCTGCCTTGATACCTGACTGAGGGCGGGCATCGGGGCTGTTCTCGATCATGATGGCGGTGGTGGCGCGTTTGGTATCAGTTTCGGTGGGGACCTCGAGTCCGGTTAACGGCGAATAGTACTTCACTGGCTGCGCCGTCTTTGTTTGGTGATGTGGCGGTGCTGGTGTTTGTTGAACAGGTTTTTTATACAAGACGATTAGTGCGACGCCGGCCGCAATGAGCACAATCAGTGCACCGATAATAGCATACGTCGCTGTCGGATGGTGGCGTATCCATGTTTTTATCGTTGGTATCAACGCGGACTTTTTGAGTTTTCGCATGCTTAAGCATTATTGTAGCAGAAAATGGGCAGCTCAGGCAGTCTGAATTGCAGTGTCGATGCGTGCGAGGACGGTGTCTTTGCCGAGTGTAGCGAGTGTATCAGGGAGTGCTGGGCTGAATGGCGCCCACGATACCGCAAGGCGAATTAGGCTAAACAGAATGCCGGGTTTTTCGCCAGTAGTTTCCAAAAGCGCGTTGAGCGTTTCTTGGAGCGTTTCTGGGGTAAACTCGCTATTTGTGAAGGCTTTGTGGGCGGTGGTGAGTAAATGATGAATCTGTGTTGGTTCGAGTTTTTTGAGTTGTTTGTTGTCACTAACCATTCTCCAGTCGGGTGTTGGTTCAGCAAAGAAATAACCGGTAGTGATGGGCATATCAGCAAGTGTTTTTAGGCGGTCTTGGACAATAGACAGTACTTGTTTTTTGTAGGTCTCGTCTGCCCTGTTTGCTGATTCTGGCCAAAAATCAGCGACGCGGTCATACAGATCGTCAAGTGAAAGATCGCGAATGAACTGGCCGTTCATCCATAAAAGGCGTTTTTCATCAAAACGCGCACCACTCTTTTGCACTCGTGAAAGACTAAACTTTTTAATCAGTTCGTCTTGTGTAAAGACTTCTTGTTCGGTGCCGTCATTCCATCCCATGGTAGCGATAAAGCTCATCATCGTTTCGGGTAGGTAGCCATCGCGGAGATAGTCCAGGACGTCTTTGGCACCGTCGCGCTTGCCGAGCTTTTTGTTGCCTTGTTCGTTCATGATATGCGGCATGTGGGCGAACTTTGGATAGTTAATATCGAGCGCATCGTAGATATTGAGAAAACTTCCCATACTCGATAAAAATTCCTGGCCGCGAATCACGTGCGTAATTTTCATCTCGAGATCATCGATAATGTGGGCAAAATTATATGTCGGATAACCATCGGACTTGATAAGAATAATATCGTCAACGACACTGGCTGGTGTGTGCATGTTCCCCATTACTTCATCGTGCCAGTCGTAATCTTTTGGTTCCGAGCGCAAGCGAAGTGGTCGTGTGCCGTCCCATGCTGGTGGATTTTCGGGGCGATGATGACGAAATAAAAAAGCTTGCTTGTTTTTGATGGCCGTTTCACGGAACGCCTGAATTTCTTCGGGAGTGTAGGGATCCATATAGGCACGACCAGCGTCAACAAGTCTTTGCGCCCATGCTTTGTAGTGGTCGAGGCGCTGACTTTGGATGTATGGACCATACGGACCACCAATGTCTGGTCCTTCGTCATACGTAATACCGATGCTATTGAGGCTCTTGATAAGGTGCTCGGCACTGCCAGCAACTTCGCGTTTTTTGTCGGTATCTTCAAAACGTAGTACAAACGCACCGCCCTGTTGGCGAGCAACGAGATACGCAAATAAGGCAGTGCGAATACCCCCGACATGGAGATAGCCCGTTGGACTGGGGGCAAAACGTGTTCGAATAGGAGATGTTATCATATATCCCCCATTCTAACAGATGTCGGGCTGAATCTAAAGGGCTAGATCAGGCTGGTCGCAATGCGGCGGATTTGTTCGCTCGAAAGTGGCGCATCACCGTCGATAGTGTACAAGATACCGCCGTTGACCCATGCGGCGCTATTACCGAAGGTGTAAATAGTCAGGCCGCGTTCGGTGTACGGAATATAGCTGGCGCCGCTGCGTGGGGTGACATATTTGTCCAAAACGGCTGACGAATCCCAATTGCTTTTGGTTTGGTTGATAGTAAAGCCGGTCGGGCCGCTATTTGAGGCAAAGCGCATGCTGACCTTTCCTTGGCTATAGCCGACGGTACCAGAGAGGCTGTAGCCGTCGGGACGATAATTTGGATACGATGCATCGATGCCTGCTTGGGCAGCAGCGACACGTACCGAGAGGCTTGGAACGTTCAGATACGTCAAATAGCCGCCAAAGAGCACCAAAGCGACACAGGCCGAAACGATGCTGGCGGTTCGGGGGTGACGTTGCAATAGGCGCTTTTTGGTGGGCTTTTTGCTGACGGTTGTATTGGCGATGGCATGTTGCATAGCGCTACGCTTGATCTCGGCTGAGGTTTTTTGTGGTGCTGGCTTTTTGTCGGGTAGCGGCGCTTCGGCTTTTGCTTTGCTGATTGCGTGAGCTTTGACGACATGGGGATGTGACACAGGACCAACGTCCATAACGCGTTTGTATTGGACCGGCGCTGGATGAGCAGCGAATTTTGAGACTTTTTCGTGCCGGGTTGCTGTCGGAGTCAGTTTTGCTGGTTGTTTGCGGGTAATAATTTCGTGAACCTGGGTATTTTTGGCCGGAGTAACCGTTTTTGCCGTGGGACGTGTCACGGTCTTGCGGCGGAGTGTTTGCGAACGCTGTTGGCGAGCATGAATTGTTTTGGCGTCTGCGCCGCCGTGTACAGATGGAGGTGTTGGTTTTTTACTGACGGCTGTTTTGGTCGGAGTAACAGTCGCTGACGAAGAAACGCTGGGCGAATCAACAGCAAGCCCCGAATGAACATCATATTGTCGTCCATTAATCGTCACTGTTTGTTTCGCGCTCATCCCTCATACCCCTTATTTCTGTGCGAACCAGTCTCGCTTATGTCTTTGGTTGCTTATTAATTATCTTAGGTACTTA
>JASLCP010000073.1 GCA_030151825.1 Candidatus Saccharimonadales bacterium | reverse complement strand
TTTGCCAACTTTCATGGCTTTATCATGAATGTTTTTGTACACTTGCGACCACGATCTGTTCTTCAATTGCTCGTACTATCTGAGTATCTTCCATCAAAAAAATCCTGTATACTAGGCCCACTATGAATCCGCAGATTCCTCTATGCGCGTACGTCGGGACGAGCCACGACCGCTAGCGCTCCACTGTTACAAATTATAAACCCAGGAGAACAATATGGAACGACGTATCGCAACCCGCGGCATACTCTATGATAATGGCACAATTTTTGCCGTTAAACACAAAGACTCAGAAGGTAACGAAGTGGACTTCTGGGCAACACCCGGTGGCGGACTTGATCCAATGGAATCACTTCATGATGGCCTTGCCCGCGAAATGATTGAAGAAACCGGCATCGTACCAAAAATCGGCAAGCTGCTATTTGTCCAACAGTACCGCGATGAAAAGCGCGAATACCTAGAATTTTTCTTCCATATCGAAAATGTCAGCGATTACAAAACGGTTGATTTGACCACCACAACACATGGTTCAATCGAAATCTCACGGTACGAGTTCATCAACCCAAAAATCGAGAATATCCTGCCTACCTTTTTACAAACAGGTGATATAGAAGCAACCATTAGTTCGGATACACCGACACAAGTGGAAAATTACTTGTAAATTACCCCCCCTACCTATACACCTCGACAACCGTGCTCTGCTACTTGACAAGTATAACAATATATATTAATATTAAAAAAGCAAAGTATTCGCTTTGCTAAAAGTACGAGAGTTCCTTGTGCTTTTCCATTTGCGAGAACATCTCGCCAACCTCGAAAAGAGGATTCAAATGGGTATTTGTCGCTCTGGTGGTATTCCTATGGACACGCGTACCTGCCCGTGCTTCAAGTGTGTAACACGACGAAACAACGCACGACAGCGTAGCGGCGAAGGCCGTAGTAAGCGCAAGTCCACGAATCCCCATAACGACGGGATAAAGAGTAGCCGCAACCCAAAACGTGGTCGGAATAACTAACCCTCCGACCTGAGCCATGTCGTAAAACTGGCTCACATTTCATATACTAGGAAGCAACATCATGAAAAGCATTGTTTTGATTAAATCACATCCCTGCGTCCAGCTCGGTCATGTCTACGAGCATCTTTTTCTGCGCCGAATCAATGACTTTTTCTATGAACAGCAGCTGTTTAAATCTCTCGACTACGCTGCTCACGGTACAACCTTTGAAGAGGGCGGCGTTATTATTGTAGAGATTGAACTCTATAGTGAAGAAGCGCAAAAATACATGTCTGCGCTGGAACAGCTCAAAATTAGCCTTGACGAAGACAACGAGAATGTTTCCCGTGCGCTCTTCCAGATACTTGCCGAGGAGTCCGTCCAGCTACGTGTCACTAACAAGCAGACTCTTATCCACGAGCTCCTTAAGCTTGACCTCACTCCATGGCAATCAATTGATTCCTTTAAGCTACTAGACACTCGGGCTATACGTAAAAAAACCTCTCCGGTACATCTCACTCGATATGACCAAGCGAAACCTCGGCCTCTTACCATGACATTAACTGTAGATAACTCCCTTGACTCTAAGTACTCGCCTCTCTTTAATACTGTTAGTCGTATTTTATTATTAACAGTATCGAATGTGATCTCATATAAGTACGGACTCTACGTTACGGATTTCGATGGTAGAGCCAAGCCTCTGTCGATGACGAGTCGACTGCATGCAACCCCCGCCATCACATCTGACATAAGAATAGAAGAGATTATGAAGCTCAGTCTTGAAACAATCACTTACATACTATCAGTCGAAACACGCTCACGCCTCATCCGCGAAATTACATCGACAAACTATCTTTCTCAATCAGACTTAGCACCAAATTTCGAGAAAGTGTTACAGGAAACCGGCGTTATGATTGGCTCACAGGGCTGGAAGCGCTTGGCCAACGACGAAGCTGTTGGGCACGTCCTGGATAACATGACGATATCAGCACGTTTCGGTAGACGCCGGGAAAATAGTCAGTTATCTACTTAAGAACGTTTTGCGAATATTCAAGCCGATAGAGTGCCGTAACATCTCCAAAATGTGCATCGTTCCAGTCAAGTCCGACCTGAGAAAACCCAAGGAGCGTTTGATGCGCGTGGATATGTCCTATGCCAAACAAAAAACTCCGACAGTTCGTCGGAGTTTCGCTTGGGGCGACTAGGGCTACTTACGCAGGCCAAGTTTTGCAACAACAGCTTTGTACTGTTCAAAGTCTTTACGTTCGAGGTACTTCAAAAGGCGCTTTCGTTTGCCCACCATTTGGATAAGTCCGCGACTAGCCATGTGGTCGTGCTTGTTAGCCTGCAAGTGTGCAGTCACCTCTTTGATACGAGCCGTCAAGATTGACACCTGAGCCTGTGGGCTGCCGACGTCGTTCTTTGAAACCTGAGTCAAAGCAATTGCTTGTGATTTGTTCTCTTTAGTAATCATCTGTTCTATTCTAGCAGATTTATAGAGGTAACGCAAGGGGCTAGACGATTTCGTGCGCAGCCATCAATACCGAACGTAGTTCGAGTATTTCTTTATCCGTCGGCGATAACGCAACCTGCTCGTCATCCTCATGGTCTTGTGGAAACGTCACAACAAGCTCGGGCGCACGCTCGTCTGGTGAATACGTCATAAAATAACCTTTATCCCGGTCACCTGGCAACGCCTCACTGCTATAACGTATGAACACCATCATCATCTCTGACCCTTCCGGCCAGCCCTCAGCATTTTCGACCTGCCCATAGCGCACTTGCAGGCCATCGATATGCGACCGCGCCAATGACGAATCAGCCGGAATATCTTCGGCATCAAGCCGCAACAGACGTTGCGTCGGCTCATCGCCAATAGTCTCGGCACGCGGCGATAATAGCAAGCCAACACCAAGTTCCATCAAGGCCGATAACTCTTCGGGCGACTGCGCATAATTACCGTTTGATGGATCGTTATTCATAGTCTAATTGTAGCATAAAATAATAATTAAGTCAATATTTAACAGAGGTCGCTACCACGCAATCGTGATTGAATAATTCCGCATTTTTCCCGGAATCAACTCCTCGCGATCGGTGATTGACGCCAAAAACGTATTGCCGCCGACCGTTGGTTCGACGCAGACATAATCATCCAACTTGTCCGTCCAAAACGCCCACGTTGGCAACTGATGCGACGAAATGGCAATACTACGATGCAGTGTCTTGAGGTGCATCGAAACACTATCATCAAAGAATTCCGTCCCCGCCAGCTCTGCCATACCGTAGGGCTCATCGTTGAGTCGCACACTATTTTCGCCGCGCCCCAGCGCAACGTACGGATGAAATCCTGGCGCCACACGAAGCGGTTCATCGCCCCTATTTTCGAGTTTCAACACCACGTCAATCGACCGACCGTCCAGCGCAAATAACAGCGTCGAATGTAACGTTTCGTAACCATCTTTGCCGTTTGCCAGCTCAAACACTGCCCGATCCGGCTGTACCTCAACTGGCTGCCAAATCACCTCACGTCCAAAGCCATGCTGCGCCAACCCGCTGTCACCGCCCGGACCAAAATTTGGCAAACACACGTGCATTCCCCCACGTTGTTTTTTGCTACCATCAGACGCCATCAGCAATCGTTTTGGAAACAACACATCACCCTTATCGTCCGATAAATTCGTTAGCCACGCACCCACCGGATCAATCAATGCTTTTGTCTCACCGCTCCATAATTCGATCGTATCCATCCCCCGCCTTTCTAATTTTCTATGCCAAAATCAGCCAACGTCTGAGCATCGGCCACCTGCCAATCACGAATCGCCGTCCGTCGCAGCTGCGTGCAATACGCCCCTGTTCCCAGGGCCTCACCAATATCACTGGCAAGGCTGCGAATATAGGTACCGCTGCTAACGTGCACGCGGACTTTTATGTCCGGATACGCATACTCAACAATTTCAAAACTATGCACCGTCACCGTGCGCACCGGAATCTCGACCTCTTTACCCTCGCGCGCCAGTTTGTACGCCCGCACACCGTTAATTTTGAGAGCACTAAAAATCGGCGGTCGTTGCTGAATATCTCCCGTAAACTGCCCTATCAACTTTTCCAGCTCGGTCCGACCGGGCTGACGAGGCGAACTAGCTGCCACCTCACCCTCCGGATCACCCGTGCTACTGGTTTGCCCCACTCGAACTGTCGCCTCGTATACCTTGTCATGTTTCATATACTGGCCAGCGTTTTTACATTCTTTGCCAACGCATAGCATCAAAAGACCTGTCGCAAACGGATCAAGTGTCCCACAATGCCCGACCTTGACCTTTTTGCCCGCCCGCTGCGTCAGCACACGACGCACCCGAGCCACCACACCAAAGCTCGTCAGGCCAGCCGGTTTGTCGATAAGAATGATGCCATCGGTCATTGTCATTCAGTATAGCGGGAAATGTCCAGGATAGCCACGTTTACCTATCTTGTAGTAGCTAAGCAGTCTCTTCGATAAGTTCAAGCGGAGCTGTTTTGTCCTGTCGAGGGTATTTGCGATAATACACAATTAGCCCGGCCATCGAACCGTATAGCGCCACCCACAGCGAATTGAACAAAATAAGTGGCAGGTCATGGATCGAAATAGTATAAAGCAGCGCGACTGATTGCGTCCCTACCCACAACGACCACGTTGCAAGACTCAACTCGTCAGAACGCCCGGCTTTAATGAGTGCGCGCAACTGTCCACTACCGGCGATGATAGCGACAGAACCCGAAAATAGAAAGAGTATTTCAATCATGTTTTTGTTTATTCTTGAGGCAGTAGTTGCGTCATTGAACTATAATTTCATAATAGCATAAACAGTATAAAAAGTCAATCGCCGGTCGTCACTATGCTATGATAAGCAGTATGAAAAAGATCCTATTTGGTATATTCGCCCACCCCGATGACGAAGCGTTTGGCCCCAGCGGCACATTATATATGGAGGCACAGGCCGGCACCGAAGTGCATCTGGTTACGCTGACGGCGGGTGATGCGGGGATGAACCCAGATAATGTCGATGATCTGACAGCAACGCGGTTGGCGGAGTGGCGGGCGGCGGGTGCGCTGATTGGCGCAACCAGTCTGCATTATTTGGGCTATCACGATGGGACACTTGGCAACAAAGATCATCTGGAAATCACCGAAAAAATCATAACCCTTGTCCAAGAAATCATCGATGAACGCACCGGCGTCACCATTGAATTTATGAGCATGGATCTCAATGGCGTGACGGGTCATATCGACCATATCGTCGCTGCTAGAAGCGCCTGTCTTGCTTTTTACCGTCTGAAAGCACACGGGTTACCCATGAGCCGTATTCGTCTCGCCTGCCAAGTAGGTGGTGCGATGAATACTGACTTTGTTTTTATGGAAACCGGTCGAACACCTCAAGAAATCAGTGAAACAATCGATGCCAGAGCGCACGTCCAACAAGTGTACGACATTATGCGTGCACACTATAGTCAGCGTGGCGATGGAGAAACGCACATAAAAGCTCACGGCGAGAATGTCGCCGTGAATCACTTTATAACACTTGAATAGTCCCGCCTACTGGCCAGGAATTTGGAATTGCCCTGGCTTTGGCGGTTCGCTTGGTGGCTGCGGTGCTTGTGGCGCCGGTGCGCTACCAAAGATATCTCCCAATGTATCGCTTGGCATATCCGGTGATGCAGCCGGCTGACCAAACACCGGCGGTGGTGGCGGTGGTGGCAATGGTGGTAAAGCCGTGTCAGAGAGACCAGGGAGTGGTGGCATGTCCGTCGGCGGGAGTGGTGGTAAAGGCGGGAGTGGCGGCGCTGTCACCGGTACTGGATCAGGCTGCGCGGGTGGTGCTAGCTCTCCTCCATCATGGAGGTCAGGCAATGGCGCCAGTGGTGTCTGGAACGGATCAACGTACTGATCAGGATTGCCATCTGCACCAGTAATAATATTTTCGACAGGCGTATCAAAACTAGCTGCAGCAGGGGTTTCGACATAGCTACTTCCTGCACGCGCATCGATAGCTCCTGATACCCCCTGCGAGGCTGGTGTATCAGTTGGCGCTGGCGGAACATCGAGTGCCTCAAAGCCCGGCATTGACATGTCGGCCACTGGGGTGTTCTCCGCAGCGGCTTCGGTCAATTCTTTTTGCAGCTCATCCGCGGGAAGGGCGGGTGGAGCTGTCATATCGGCAAGCTGTGCTGATAATTCTTGTTCAATATCGCCCGCTGGAGCAGCAACCTCAGTAGCTGCTTGCACGGCCGCGTCAACAGCGGCCTCATCGACAGGTTCAGTAGGTGCCGGTGCTGGCGTTTCTATCGGTGGTGTTTCGGGTGCTGGCGCTGGTTCAGTAGCTGGTTCTGGCGGCGTCACCTTTTTGGCGTTACGATCAATCTTAATCGAATCGGTATCTGATTCTTTTTCTTTTTTCGGTGCGTCTTTTTTCGCCTTCTTATCCCTGTTGCCACTGGTCGATGGGGTTTCTTCCGGACTAATATCATGCGCTTCTTGTAGCTGGGCGGCAATCAGTTGTTGATTTGCGCCAGCAGCCATCAGCTGTGCGGCCATCGTCATCACACGCGAACTGGTGCGATTATTGCTGAATCGATCGGTCGCCGATACGATACCGGTCAGATACGCGGTGGCGATTACTTCGTCGATAACCGGATCATCGCCTTTAAGTGCCTCAGTCAGGCTCACCAGCATTTCACACAAGCTACTCGCCTCGGGGTCATACCACCCAATACTTCCCATCGTACTCGGCTCGGAACCGGCAGAAATCGTTGCTACAGTGGCATCATGAAAAATCTTGCCGTGCGCTTCAAGTGCCTTATCCAGATGCGCCTGCTCTTTGACACCGAGCGCAATCACCATTTCAACATTGTAGTCGCCTTGGGTAAATTCGAGGTCTTTATCGCTCAGTGTCGTGCGATACGGAGTGATAAAAATCTTGACGACGTCGCCGTCAACTTTATAACGCAAATGGTCGGCTTTTTCTTTGTCGAGCGCGATGATAAAGTCACGCAAACTATCGACGGTTCCCTCAAATGTTTTTTCGGGGTCAAGAAACTGAATTGCCGGTGGAATCGTACCACTAAAAATAGAGGTTGCTCGCTTGCTGATTTTATTCAGCAACACTGTCAAACCTAACGCCGCCGATAACTCGTCGACACTGGGACTGTCACTGACGGTAACCAAGATATTGCTGTTAGCTTTGATAGCCTCAACGATCTGCTGCTTCGCGTTGCCTTCGTTCATTGTTCCTACTTTTTTGTTTTATCACTATTTTGTCATGACTATACCATAAGCGATACCATTTCGTCAATACAAAAGCGAGCTCTTTACAAAATGTCTGTTTTCCTCTATAATCACACCTTGATTGTATCTATAAACATAATTAGCAATGCGCCGCACCCTACCGGCGGCCAAGGAGAACCACTCTACTATGCCAATCATCAAATCAGCCATCAAACGAATGAAACAGACCATCAAGCGTCGCGACCGTAACGTTGGTATCAAAAAAGATATCAAACTTGCCAACAAAGCTTTCGTGGCCGCACCAAGCGCTGCGACTGCCTCAAAGGCACAGAGCGAACTTGATAAGGCTGTCAAAAAAGGTCTCATCAAGAAAAATACTGCCTCACGCCGCAAAGCAAATATCGCTAAAGCTGCCAAAGCTGCTGGCGTAAAACCTGCCGCTGCTGCAAAGAAAGCAGCCGCAAAACCAGCTGCAACAAAAAAAGCCACTTCAGCAAAAGCCACTGCCGCAAAGAAACCAGCTGCTACCAAAAAGCCTGCCGCAAAGAAAGCACCAGCCAAGAAAACAACAAAATAGTTTTCTCACTCGTACCCAATACCCCCTCTATTTTCTCGAGGGGGTATTTTTATACTGCTACTTGCTGTAGCGTACGCTCGATGGCAATCCACGGATCAACGCCGGTACTTTTGATTTCTCTATCGGTATCGGCAAACAAACCGACAAGTTGCTTGGCACGAGGGGCTGATAATCGACGCGCATACGGTGCCAACTTTGATAATGCAAACGGATGCGCACCTATGGCCTTGGCAACATCAGCAGGCGGTGCCGAAGAGACCGTTAACGCCGCTAGCTGTATCACCTGCCCTGACAATAGTCCGAATACCATATATGGATCCTCGTTCAGTCGCAGCGTCGCTAGCATTGACTGCACTTGCCGATGATTGCCATCAAGCGCCGTGCTAAAAAGTAAAAACACGTTTTCGGTCGGCGTTGGTTCGACAATCTCATCAATTCGTTCGGGAGTAATCTGATCAATAGCACTCAGTTTGTCAAGCTCGCTCGACAGTCGCCACTGATCAACACCAACTCGTGCCATCAAATGGCGAACACTTTTTGTATCCAGTGACACCCCACGCGAGGTCGCCTCGGCAGCGAGCCATTGCTCTGCCCGGCCGCTATCGCGATCCGACCAAGCGGGAAATTCTTGCACGGTCGCCACTTTAACCAAGTCTTTATAGGTTTTAGTCCGCTTATCCGGTTTTGTTTCGACAAAGACGACCTCAGTATCAGCACTAATTCGCGGCAACCAATCCACCAGCGCCGTCCAGAGCGACTTGTTCTGCGACAGCTGCCGAATAATCACCAAGCGCTCTGAGCTAAACAGCGTCGTCCCCATCAAAATATTCGGTAGGTCCGTTTCGGCGATTGTTTCACTATCAATAACGGCAACCTCACCAGCAAAATGTGCTCGCCGCGCCGAAAGTGCTCGCTCAACCTCAAAACTATTTTCGCC
Source organism: Candidatus Saccharimonadales bacterium (assembly GCA_030151825.1). Taxonomy (GTDB): domain Bacteria; phylum Patescibacteriota; class Saccharimonadia; order Saccharimonadales; family Saccharimonadaceae; genus JASLDG01. Next base: position 25,793 of record JASLCP010000073.1, on the reverse strand, counting down.
AACAAAGAGGCTAATCATGAGTCGCCCCCACTCCGCAGCACCTGACACTGAGGACAGATATGCGTCCCTCGACCAGCCACTTTTAGTTTGATAATCGTTGTGCCACAACGAGGGCATGGCAAGCCTTCGCGGCGAAAGACACGCGCAAAATCCATGTATGAGCCTTTTTTGCCTTCGGCATTGACGTAATTTTTGTCGGTACTTCCACCCTTTTCGATGGCGAGTTTCATCACTGCGCGTACTTCGGTATAAAGGGCTGTTAATGCTGCTTTGCTAAGGTCACGTACCCGTTGTTCGGGATGAATTTTGGCGCCCCACAATGCCTCGTCGGCATAAATATTCCCTACTCCGGCAATCACTGACTGATCGAGTAACGCCGCCTTGATCAATGCACCCGGACGCTTTTCGAAACGCTCGATAAACATCGCTGCCGTAAAGTCATCTTCAAGGGGCTCGGGCCCGACGCGTTTCATAAAATCAATGTTTGGCACTTCGATTGTCGGCAGCAATTTCATCCAACCAAACTTTCGCTGATCGTTAAAGTACAGATGTGATTCGTCCGTAAATGCTATCGTCACGCGTGTTGATCGATCGGGCAGCTCGCCGATCAAACTGTCATTCGGGTGACCTGCACCAAACGCCACGTTAGCTGCCCGAAATACCATCTGACCTGTCATCTTGAGGTGAATCACCAGTGTATAATCGGATGACAAATCAATCATCAAGACTTTCGCGCGACGACGAACCGCAATAATCGTCGTGCCAATCAAAAACGACCGAACATCAGCGTCGGTATTCGGAAAGCTCTTTGGGCTGTCGTGCGTGGCAGTCGCAACGGTGCGACCCACAATCAATTCATGCAGTCCACGACGGACCGTTTCTACCTCAGGTAACTCTGGCATATACCTATTGTACCGCAGACCGTGTTCTATCGGCTACACGATAAAGGCAATGATAATCAACCCGACACCAACGATGCGCAGACCGCGCTTGATTTGTAGACGACGTGAACCAGGAGCCTTTTCGAGTTGCGGAAAGAACGGTAGGTTCGCCAACCCTGCTACCGCCCACTGTGCCGCACCGATCACCGCCAGATACACTCCTGCAGTCATTGTTACCGCGCGCCAAACACTAAAGCGCGACAACCCTGCATCAGATACATCAGCCGGTGCAATATTTAGCCATGCAAATAACCCATCGATTGCCTCTTGAAATGGTGCCGGCAGCAGCGTGAACGCCGATTGTTGCTCAACCGCTGGTGCGCCAGAGGAGTCGATCATCACACCGCCGTCAACCTCTGTCGGAGTTGTCGTTCCCGAGCTACCGCCAGTTGTTAGCGGGGTGTATGTCAAAACCATCGTTGTCTCTCCATTGGTCGACTCGCACGAGTCAATCGCGACTAGCTTAATAGTATGTGTTCCTGTCGATAACTGAACCGATGTCTGAAAGGTCGTTTGGGCGACCGATAACGGCACGACCGAATCAAACACACCGTCAATGTAGACTTCAATCTGTCCTGCCTGCGCTACTGTGCCGCTTAGTGTCACAAATGGTGATGTCACGACACTGTCGCTTTGTGGTGATGATATCGTTACTGTCGAGCTGTTGCGGCAAATAGTTGTTGATACCATTGTTTGTGCCTGCACAGGAGCTGCCATTATTCCACTAGCAACAATTCCGCTGCCAATTATCAGCGGTAGCAACAGAACAGCTACGCTACGATTTTTTGCGGCGTACCCATACATACACGCCTCCTGTTATGACTATCAACACCAGCAGTACAGGGATGAATCGTGGCAACATCAATACGTAGCCGTTCGTCGTCGTTGTCTTGTCGAGGATAGTTTGCCGCACCTCAACGTGATATAGTCCAAACCACGACGCACCCGACCATTCCAATGGTACCTGTCGCGTTGTGCCAGGCAAAATAGTATGTTCGTTGCTTGCTTTATATTTGACGTTGCCCAATAAATCTTTGACCGTCAGTACCGTTTTGTCAGTAAAATCAGTATTGCCCGTGTTCTTAACCCGCGATTGCACTGTTAATGGTGCTTGCTGCTGCCAAAACGAAATAGTCGTCGAAAGTATCGATCCTTCTTTGACTACCGCCCCATTCACGGTGACATACAGCAGCATACCAACACGTTTTTTACGTACAACAGAATTTGCGTTCTGTTGGTCTTTCGACGGCTGTGTTTCGGCAAACACCACGCCATAATGCCCACCCGGACTGGCCTTTGCTGGGACGCGTACCGTAAATGGTATTTTTGTTGACTGTCCCGCCTCAAGATGATAGGTTGTTTTATCAAACCGCACCCAACTATAGGCATCGGCATTCGTCGGCGTTTTTGTAAAGTTTGGTTGATAGTCCTCGCCGCTCACCGAATAAGGCCGACTATAGACAATAAAGTCATAAGCAGTCTTACCATCATTGACTACTGTCATCGATTCGTTGATTTGCGTTCCGCTATCAAGCGTCAGTTTGCGGCTTACCGGAGAAAGCGTAATACTTTCGTTATCAACAAGAGCTGGTTGCTGCGCAGCTGCGATTCCAGAAGTAGCACCGCTCGTCATAATCATCGTCAAGAGGAGAGTGATAGCCCATACTCGTTTCACGCCATTCATACTTGTGTCTAACTATTGGCAGTTGCCGTATAGGTTACGATGTCCGAATAAGTGCCATTTGGCTGCGAGCTATTTGCGCGAACGCCGTACCAAACCGTCGTGGTATCAGGAGTTGCAGCAATAGTCGCTGTTGATTTGATAGTATCGGCAGCACCGTTAGCTGGTACGCCTGCCCATGTCGACGTACTGCCGCTGACATTTGATTCGCCAGTGTATGCCGTACCGCCAAAGCCACCGGCACCCACGACACGGTAGCCCCAGGTATTTGCGGCAAGCGCTGTCGGCAATGCCAAGCTACCGTTATGTGCAGCAATCGTATTACCCGCACTTGTGAGGCTTGTCGTAGTATCGGCATTTGCAAGCGTTAGTGTATAGCCGGTTGAGTTGTTTGTACTGACCGCAACACTGTCGCTAGCGCTACTGACAACGCCGCCAGCAGTTGGTGTCAACGAAATAGCTACCGACGGGCCAGAGCTAACGCTGATGACCGACCCGATAGTCGCGTTGATGGTGGTGTTAGTTGTTACAGCAGCAACAGAGCTAATAACAGGGCTGATAAGAACGAGAAGTGCCGCAAGAAATCCTCCTGCGATAGATAGTTGTTTTTTTCGCTGTACGTTGTCCACACTCTCCCCTTTCTCTCTAAATGCTACGATTTTGCCGTCGCGGTGTAGGTGACCGAATCGGTATACGTACCGTTTGGCTGTGCCGATGTTGCACGAACACCATACCAGACGACCGTTTCATCATCTACCGCAGTACTGCTGGTATTCTTTAGCTCTTGCGGAGCTGATGTAATACCTGCCCACTTTGACGTACTCGAGGCATTACTTCCCTCGGCCGTATAGCTGGCATCAAACGAACCACCAGCAACAGCATACCCCCAGCTGTTACCCGTCAGTGCGGTTGGTGATGCAAACGTACCGCTGTGCGCAGCAATCGTATTAGCACCACTAGTCAGTGCGGTTGTCGCATCACCATCCTGGAGCGTCAAGCTGTACCCAGCGGTGCTGTTTGTACTCACTTTGACGCTATCACTGGCACTACTGACAGAACCTCCTGCGGTTGGCGTCAAGGCAATTGCAACTGTACCAGTGCTGCTCACCGTAATTGACGAATCAATTGTTGCATTAATCGTTGTTGTTGCAGCCGACGTAATGACCGGCGCGACGATAAGCGCTGCAATGCTTGCTACGCCAATAATAGTTGCGAATTGTTTGTGTGTTTGCATCATACCTTAAACTACCATTTCCCCTGTTTCGTATACCTCTACATTACTTACGCTTAAGATTACCATAACGATTACTCCAGCGTCAAGAAAAACAGTGCGTCAAGCGGTCTATAGCGCGATTTTACCGGTCAACTTAGGTGCGTCTGGAATTTGTTTTCGGAATAGACGTAGCAATGTCTGATTATTTGTTCCCAGCGAACCCCTACTCTTGCTACAGCTCGTCGTCCAGAGTGATTTGACAACGTGCGTACTCTGCATGACATCATATTGGTAAAGCGTACCTTGAGCACAAATACCGCGAGTATCGTTGGCATCACCTTCAAGCTCTGATGCATCCATCATCTTGGCACGATCAAGTGCGTGGACGAATTGCTCATAACCCTTTGAATTATTCGCCAAATCGCTCACTTCAAGCTGCGTTTGCAAATATCCTTGATACGTCGTCAGGTTACGCGTCGTTGGCGTGACTGTCACCGTATAGCTATGAAAAATATCATCACCAACAATCGGTCCGCGCACAGTCATCCGAACACTTCGATCAATCGAGGTATCAAGAAGTGATTCCTTGCCCGTATTAACTACTTGCTCGGCTGGACCACCAAAAATCGATCGGCCAACCGAAATAAGTGCCGCAACCGCGACGACGGTGACAATCAAAACCAAAATGATGGGAATAATCCGCTGTGCTCCACTGCTATTCATACTTTCATTTTACCACAAATAGTATGAAATGTCAATATTTATGACACCGGATGGAGAGCTGATTCAATCGCCGTAATCGTCTGATCAGTATCGGTAAACAAAATCCCAGTCATACCCACCTCAACCGCTGCCGTTACATACCGTTCAATGTCATCAATAAACAGGCATTCCTCTGATGACACCCCTAGTTTTATCGCCATCAAATCATAAATATCCGGCTGCGGTTTGACTGTACCAACCGCATACGATAGCACGATCTCATCGAATAATTTAACCTGCCATGGCTCGAACATATTACCCAGCCAATCATCAGCAGCGTTACTAAGCATGCCAATTTTGTAGTGCGGCTTTAGCTGGTCACGAATATACTCAAACAGTCGAATATTGGCTGCGTGGCTATTGAGCTGCGTCCGGGCTTGTTCGATCGACAAGTCCGCGAGTGTCGCTACCTGCACGACGAAGTCATCATAATGCATATTGCCGGTGTTGACCGCTCGGTCTAAATAGCGCGCCATCTCCCGATCTTCATCCGTCTTGATAATATCAGTGCGAATTTGTTTCCAGCCATCGGTCGTCAGCACACCAAAACAATCAAAAATAACCGCTTTAAGCGCCACTATAGTTCGCCCCAGTTTTTGCCAATACTCACGTCAACGCTCAGGGCAATTGGCAGCGACGGCGCGATTGATTCCATGGTTGTTTGCAAGATATCGGCAACTTTTTCGGCATTTTCTTTGGGACACTCCACCAAAATCGAGTCGTGGATTTGCAGCACTTGCTCACCCAACTCACCCAGTTTTTCATCCACCGCCAGCATTGCCAGTTTCATCAAATCAGCCTCGGTCCCCTGAATCGGCATATTAGCAGCCGCACGTTTGGCACCTTCGCGCACCATAAAGTTACTACTTTTGACATCAGGTGTTGGACGGCGACGACCAAAATAGGTTTCGACATAACCTTCTGTTTCGGCCTGCGCGAGTGTCTTGTCGATAAAGGCGCGGATTGGTTTTCTAATCTCAAAATAATGATCAATGAATTTCTTGGCTTCAATAAAGCCCATGCCGGTCGCCGCTGCCAGACCATGCGGGCTCATGCCATACAGCACGCCAAAGTTAATGACCTTGGCATCACGGCGTTGGTTTTTGGTGACATCATCCATCGGAATGCCATAGACTTCAGCAGCGGTTTTAGTGTGAATGTCAACATTGCCGTTAAAGTCGTTAATCAACTCTTTATCGCCCGCCAGCACTGCCGCCAACCGCAACTCAAACTGACTATAATCAGCGCTGACAAACACCTTACCCTTTTCGGGTACAAACGCCTCGCGAATCCGCCGCCCCATCTCACTTCGTACGGGAATATTTTGCAGGTTCGGCCCCGTACTACTCAGCCGTCCGGTTGCCGCCACATCTTGATTAAAGGTTGTGTGCACACGTGACTGCTCGTCGACTTGTTCAGGCAAGGTATCGACATAGGTATTTTTGAGTTTTGCCAGTTCGCGAGTACGTTCAATCAGTTCAATAATCGGGTGGTGACCACGTAATTTGTCCAGCTCTTTTTGTCCGGTCGAGTAGCCCGTTTTACCCTTTTTGATTCCGGCAGTTGGCAATTGTAATTTGGTAAACAACACCTCGCTCAGTTGTGCCGGACTGCCGATGTTAAATTCATAGCCCACCATCGTGTACATTTCTTGTTCAAGCGCTTTGTATTCAGTGTCGAGTTTTTCACTCATGGTCGCCAAAAATGCCGTGTCAATTTTGATGCCACGAGATTCGATGGCAAACAACGTATAGGTCAACGGAAAATCAAAAGTATGCGCAATTTCGCTGAGTTTTGGTGTATGCGAAAAGGCTTCGACCTGCCAGTCATAGACTTGCCATAGTCCACTGACGTAATCTGTCGTTGTATTCATTTCGCCACCCACTAATGCTTCGAGGCTGCGGTCACGGCGCAGCGGATCAATCAAAAACGCTGCCTGACGGATATCGTGCACTGTGTCAAAACACACCATTATCTTGTGCGCCGCCAGCTGGTGATACAGCGCCTTGATGTCATAGCTAATCACCGTCGCCATTGCCAGTGCGTGCCACACACTACTATCAATCTGTGCAATTGGTGCATGCGTAACGGTCTGGCGATTGGTCGACAGCCACACCTCGTCATCGGCAACATGCAGCACGACCGGCCCATCAATTGTCAGTTGATCCGGCCAGGCAATTTCGGTCACCGCCACGACATGTGCGGGTTCAAAAAACAGCGAGTGTTGCTCGGCCTGCTGCATGTGTTTTGGCAATCGCTTGACCAGCGAACTAAATTCAAATTTCTGCAAAATAGCAGCAACTTTTGTCAGGTCAGTACGATTGATATCAGCCTCATCCCAATCCAACGTTACCGGTGCGTCGGTGTAAATTTGTGCCAGCTGCTGGCTCATATAGGCATTGTCTTTGTCGTCAATCAGATTCTGTTTTTGCGCGCCCTTCAATTCATCAATATGCTCGTAAATCCCATCAATCGTATCGTATTTGGTCAGCAGCGTCGCCGCGGTTTTTGGTCCAATTTTGCGCACGCCCGGAATATTGTCGCTGGTATCACCTACCAGTGCTTTGTAGTCAACAAACTGATCAACCCGCACCCCATATTTTTCGGTAAAGGCGGCCGCGTCATACTTGGTCAAATCCATGCCGCCTTTTTTGGTGATATAGACCGACGTCAGCGGCGCAATCAACTGCAGCATATCATAATCACCCGACACAATACAGGTTTCAATTTCTTGCTCACCCGCCGCGCGCGCAAATGTGCCAATAATATCATCGGCCTCATACGCATCAATTTCATACAGCGGCCAGTTAAAGGCATCGAGTACTTCACGTAACGCTGGCAGCTGTGCATAAAAATCCTCGGGAGGCTTGGTACGGCCAGCTTTATAGTCCGGATAAATCTCAAGGCGTTTCGATGTACTTGTCCCTTTGATATCCCACGCTACCGCAATATAGTCTGGATCGAGTTGCTTGATAATTTCAATCGCAATGCTCGCAAAGCCAAAGACACCACCAATTGGCGTGCCGTCCTTCAGACTCAAATTCGGCATCGCATAATAGCCGCGATAAAAGACTGATTTTCCGTCGATGACTGCCAATTTCTTCATATCTCTATTGTACCAGTATTATTGATACTGCGACGTCTGAAGGCCAAGTTTGGTGGCAATATTGGCAAGTCTCATACGAAGTTGGGTGGCTGCATGCCGCGCGGGATCATTATATGTTTCTTCAATAGCCACAATAGACATTCCCGAGGACCACTCTTGCCACAGTTGCTGATCAGATTCTCGGGCCTCAATCAACGGAAAATTGCGCGCCAAACGCTCAGCCAACTCACCAGCGTCGTCTGTAATACCGTCATGGATTGCCGTTATCATAGACTGAATCTCACCTTCATTCCAACTAATGCTTTCGAGTACTGACGCCAACCGATCAAACGAATCGCGTAGATGCTCAAGCTGCTCATCGCGTTCGCTGCCGCCCTGGCTCGGCATAATCATTTCAAATGACACGACGTTTTCACGCATAATGGCACCTCCGTTACACTACCTTCTAGTATGACAGATATACTACGACTTTCGCAAGTATTCGACAGGGGTCAGAAACAGGCGTATAATAAGAAGACAATGCCTGATACATTCCACCTCGCTATTATCCCCGACGGCAATCGCCGATGGGCCCGTCGTGAAGGTTTGAAGGGCTACAAACAACTGTATGATATTGGTATCGAAGGGCTGCTCGAGATTACTCAATCGGCGTTCGATAACGGCGTGACCCACCTCTCCCTCTGGGGAAGTTCTCATGCCAACTTAGCCGATCGATCATCTGACTTTTTTACCAACATCAACCGCGTCTTTCACGACAATATCCACCGTTTTGCTGACCATCCTGTTATCGAACAATACGATGTACGCATTACCGTCATCGGTGAGTGGCGCGATAGTTTATCACCAAAAACCGTCGACGCGTTCGAACAGGCTATCGCCAAAACTGCTCATCATCATACCCGCGAGCTCACCCTGCTCATTGATTACAGTGGCAACCGCGAACGCACTGCCGCAGTCGAATCATTGCTTGCGCACCCTGACAAGGTTACACCGATCGATCAACTATTACGGGCTCATTCGTGGACCGGTCATTTACCCGAACTCGACTTGATTGTACGCACCGGCGCCTGGCTCGACCCGCATAATAGTGCTGGCTTTATGAGTCTCCTCGCTGACGAAACGCAATTTTCGTTCCCCGAATTATTGTGGCCAGAATTTACTGGCGACCACCTTACTGGCATTATCGATGAGTTTCGGCAGCGTGAGCGTCGACACGGTAAATAATACACCGCCCAGCAGCCACACAGTCTGATATAATAGCTATAAATGAGTCGACACAACAATGTTAAAGTGATTGCTTTTGTTGGGCTGCCCGGGGTAGGAAAAAGCTCGGCAGTCGATTATCTCACCGCCAAAGGCTATCCAAAAGTCTACTTCGGCGGTGTCGTATTACAGGCACTCAAAGACGCCGGGCTCGATGTTACCCCTGCTAACGAAAAGTTTATGCGCGAAAAACTGCGCGCCGACGAAGGTAACGACGTCATCGTCAATCGTATCGTCAAACAAATTGACGAATTGATTGCTGCTGGCCAACGTCGTATTATTGCCGACGGTCTCTATAGCTGGACCGAGTACAAAATTCTCAAACGCGAATTTTCTGGCGAATTGACCGTTGTCGCTATCGTGGCACCACGTCATTTGCGCCATCGTCGCCTGGCCCAACGCCCTGTTCGTCCACTGACTGCCGCCGAGGCCGGGGCGCGTGACTGGGCAGAAATCGAAAACCTCGAAAAAGGCGGTCCGATTGCCATCGCTGATCACACGATCATTAACAACAAAGACCTCGATCATTTGTATGAACAGCTTGACGAAGAATTAGAGCATATCAAGTTTTACGATCATTAATCACTCACCCTGATGACCAAAATAAAATATGAGACCAAAAAGGTCTCATATTTTAGAAATCACTCTCTACTAACCCAAATATTCGTGCAGTTTCTTGGCATCCTTATGCTTGCGTAGTTTTGCCAAGGCCTTTGCCTCAATCTGGCGAATACGCTCACGTGTCACCGCAAATTCCTGCCCGACTTCCTCCAGCGTATGACTCTTGCCGTTCTCCAGTCCAAAGCGCATTTTGATAATCTTTTGCTCGCGATCAGAAAGTGTCGAAAGAACCGACTGCACCTGTTCTTTCAGTAGCTGGTTCGTTGCCGATTCTTCTGGCGTCGCACTGTCTTCGTCCTCGATAAAGTCACCCAGTACCGATTCGTCGTCACCCTCGCCGTCGCGGCCAACGCCAGCGTCAAGCGATGTAATATCTTGCTTGATCTTGATGACATACTCTACTTTTTCTGGCTCCATCTCCAGCTCTTTGGCCAGCTCTTCGATGGTTGGTTCGCGGTTCAATTCTTGCGTCATGCGGCGCTGCGTACGAAGTAATTTGTTGATCGTTTCGACCATGTGCACTGGAATACGAATCGTGCGCGCCTGGTCGGCAATCGCACGGGTAATCGCCTGACGAATCCACCATGTCGCATAGGTACTAAACTTAAAGCCTTTGTCCGGATCAAACTTTTCAACCGCACGCAAAAGTCCGGTATTTCCTTCTTGAATCAAGTCCAAAAAGTCCAGTCCGCGACCACTATATCGCTTGGCAATCGATACCACCAAGCGCATGTTCGCCTCGGCCATTTTATCTTTGGCTTTTTTGTCACCAGCTACTACTTTTTGTGCTAGTGCCAATTCTTCTTCGGCATTCAGTAGTGGGATTTTACCAATTTCACGTAGGTACAATCGCACACTGTCGTCGCTGACATCATCAAAATACTGACCACTATTCAGTGTATCCTCGTCAGCCTCTTCTTCGTCAATCAGCTCGTCGATTGCCGGTTCGTCAATATCAGACAGTGGTGATGTATTTGCTACTACAACTTCGTCGTTTTCGTGCACCGTATCGTTATCTGGCATTACTTTTCTCCTCGTATAATCTGGTTAATTTGTAGCAATATGTCATTCGCCGCTGCGTCATCGCCGCGCGCTCGTGCCTCTGCTTCTTTACGTATCAAATCTTCTTTTGTTTCCGTTTTTTGGTAGTTTGCTTGTAATGACCGTATCACGTCATGAGCGGTATTTATACGATTTTGTTCGCTCCACTCAAGCTTGTCGATATCGGGATTTAGTAACACCATTGTGACATACTTTTCGTATCTTTGCAAAGCATCAGGAACCGACTCGATTGGCTCGCGAGGATGCGTAGCAAAATATGATGCCAACGCTCGCCCCGCCTCAGAGGGAAAAATAGCCGGATCAAGCGACCCAACAATAGCTTGCACATTCACATCAAGCAGCGCCGCCGTAAACAAAGCGTCGATATTTTTGTCGCGGTGCATCACGACGGCCGGAGATGGTGTCGCCACCACACGTTTTAGCGGCTTTTCCTCTTTCTTCGCCGTATCGGGCTGCGCCATTTTTCGGTTCAGCGTTTCCAGTCCCGTATCGGCACGCTTGGCGATTTCTTTGAGATAAAATTCTTGCTCAACTGGATCGCGAAGTGTCCGCACTACCGCTAGTCCCGCCGTTGTAAACGCACGCTTACCTGCAGCCGTCGTCATATCTTCACGCGCCGAATACTGATCCAAAATCCACTCAACCACTGGGAGCGCCCGATCAAGCGCTTGCTGCCACAGTTCGACGCCTTGCTGAATCAACTCGTCAGGGTCCTTGGCGCCATCCGGTAGCGTCACCACTGTCATATCAACGCCAACTTCTTGCGCAATCGGAATCGCTCGTTCGGTCGCCGCTATACCAGCTTTGTCACCATCAAACGCCAATTTCACCTTACCGCTCAGACGCGCCAACGCTCGTACGTGGTATTCAGTCATCGCTGTACCAGCTGTCGCGACCACTTGTTTGATACCCGCTTGGTGGCTACTGACAACATCCAGATTCCCCTCGACAATCACACTATAATCATGAGTGCGTATCGCCTCCTTCGCTTGTGATAGACCAAATACATGACGACTTTTGTTATATAGCAGCGTTTCGGGTGTGTTCAGATATTTTGGTGCCTTAGCGTCGGCGTCACTAATCACGCGCGCCGTAAAGCCAATGACTTGTCCCGTTCCATCCATCAACGGAATCATCATGCGCCCACGAAACAAGTCGCCGCCAAATCGGTTGACCAGGCCGCTTTCAGATAACTCTTTTTTGCTAAAGCCTTTTTTGAACAAAAATTGTACCAGGGCATCCCCACTGGTCGGTGCATACCCAATTCGAAAATCGGACACCACCGCTTTACTCAAACCACGCTTTTTAAACACATACTCCAGTGCATGCTGGTTTTGCAGCAAGCTTTGCTGATAATACGTTGCCGCCAGGTCATTAACGGCAAATAGCCGCTTTTTTCGTTCAGCCAGCTGCTGATTTCCCTTACTTTGGTACAAGCTCAAATCAACACCAGCTTTTCGTGCCAAATGCTCCAGCGCCTGACGAAAGTCCATTCCCTCGACCTCCATCACAAACGCAAAGACATCACCACCTTTATTCGACGAAAAATCATGCCAGATATGTTTGTCTGGGCTAACAAAAAAGCTCGGCGTTTTTTCACCACTAAACGGGCTGAGTCCCTTAAAACTCCGACCGGCACGCTTCAGTTGGACGTACTCACCAATGACATCCTCGATATTCAGCCGAGCACGTACTTCCTCTTTTGCGTCCTGCATGTTACTAGTATACCTCTGTTTATCCCCATTTACTATCCTGGAATAGTCTATTCAAATCATCCCTATTATGCTTAAATAAAAGACAAATGAATCCAAACGATCAACCTCAGCCGCAAGGCACCCCTGCCACGCCGCCGCAACCTGTGGGACCACCACCGCAGAGTGGGGGGGTTTATGGCGGCCAACCACAACAGCCACAACCCTACGTTGCCGCGCCGCAACCGCTGCAGCAACAGCCGCACTCATCATCAACCATTGGCCCACAACCTGGCCCGACTACCTACGCCGTCGACTATCTCGATCAAATTGCGCCACCGCCGCCACGCGCCAATTTCCTTAGCGGCATGTTCGGCAAAGCCGTGATTGTCCTTGGCGTTATTCTTGTATTGACCGTCAGCTTTATTGCATCGGCCGGTAACCAAAAACGCACCGGGGATCTTGAGATGATCGTGACACGACTCGAAAACATGCAGCGCATCACCAAATCAACGCAAAAAAACCTCAAAAGTAGTAAACTACTTGCCACTAATAGTAACTATCAAATATGGATTGCCAACGCCAATAAAGATGGCTGGGATTTATTGACTCAAGCAGAAGTGAAGAAAAATAAAATCGACAAAAAGATGATCGCCGCCGAAAAAGCTAAAACAACAGAATTAACCCAAAAATTCGACGATGCTCGTTTGAATGCTAGTCTCGACCGCGTCTATGCCCGCGAGATGGCCTACCAAGCCCAGCTCCTCATCACCGAATACACCAAAATGAGTAAAAAATCGCAAGAAGTTGCCATTCGTGACTACGCCAAACGTTCAATCGCCAATCTTGTTCCAGTACAAAAAGCCTTTGCTGACTTTGACGATAGTCTCTAGACGCTTTCCGCAACCAAGTTATAGCTCAGTCGTGCCAAGTCGAACACCTCATCATCAGTCAATTGACCGCTACAAATAATCGTATTCCAGTGTTTTTTGTTCAGATGATACCCTGGCAGCACGCTTTCGTATTTTTCACGTAAGTTCTCGGCAAGTTTTGGATCACACTTCAAACTCACCCGCAGAGGTTTACTACCCTCGGCAACGATTGCGACAATTTTGCCATCCGGTTTGTTACCGTACTTATAAACAGCCGTGCCTTCACCAAATGGATAATCAAGCCACGTTTTTGGAAACTGTAATATAAAATCTTCAAACTCTTTATGGGTCATACGCGTACCTTCTTTAGATAATACTGCAATTCTTCGATACTGCCACGAATGTCCTCAAGTGCTCGATGGGCCTCGGGTTTAACAAAGCGTTTTCTGTACTTACCTTCCATCACCACTTTCCACGCCGTCACATCAAGCATTCGATAATGTAACTTTTCACTCAACTGCGGCCACTCATTATCAATAAACTTGCGGTCCTGATGAATCGAATTACCCGCCAGTATCACTTTCTTTTCGGTATCAAAATGTTCATTCAAAAACGCCAGCAGCGCTTGCTCAACATCATTTGGCGTCTCACCGTTGGTATTCTGCGCCACCAATGCCTCACGAACATGCGCGTACTTGTCCCAAAACTCGCCAACCATACGAGTTGCCAGCAGCTCGTCAGATACTTTTACTACCGCTTCATACGTCGCTATTTCTTTAAAATCCCAATCGGTCGCAATCGCCGCAACTTCAAGTATTCGATCCTCGTTCGGATCGAGGCCGGTCATCTCTAGATCCACCCAGAGTACTGTAGCTTTTTTTGTCATATGGTCTAGTATACCGCATGCGGCTTGCTTGGTGTAAACTGCAAACTCAGCGAATTAATACAATAGCGCTGATCAGTCGGCGTATCAAAGCCTTCGCCTTCAAATATATGCCCCAGATGTCCACCGCACTTTGCACATGTCACCTCTGTACGAATCATGCCATGGCTGTCGTCAGTCGTAAACACCACCGACCCAGGCACTGCATCATAAAAACTTGGCCAACCGCACCGCGCATCAAATTTTTGCTCACTCGAAAACAACTGGCTCCCACATGCTGCGCAGGCGTACGTCCCCGGGTCAAATACACTATCATACTCACCGCTAAATGGTGCTTCGGTCGCCTTTTCGCGCAGTACTTGGTACTGCTCGGGCGTCAGTTGCTGTTTCCACTGTGCATCATCCTTCATACTATCTATTATACGCCTTCCGCTTTGTGCCTCATCGGCCATTCCCGTATAATCATAGACAGTATGAAACGCTTTCTTCTTCTCCCTCTCGTGCTGCTGATGACTGTTGGTATTTTGTCGCCCGCTGCGCACGCCAAAGACGAAACGCAAATCACGATGTCGCCCATCAGCGAAGAGCTTTCCCTCGAGCCAAATAACCGCTATGAAAAAACACTCGTTATATATAATAGCGGCACGCGTTCCCTGACTTTTTCGCTCTACGCCCGACCGTACACCGTTGCCAATGAACGATATGTTCCGCTCTTTGACGGAGATGCCCCGCAACAACAACTTCGCCGCTGGATTTCCTTTCCTGAGGTGGTCTACCATCTCGACCCAGGCAAACAAGTTTCCGCTCCCTACGTTATCACTACCCCCGCTAGTCTGCCAGATGGTGGACAATACGCAACTATATTTGCCGAAACAACAGGCGAAAAAAACGACGATAATCTCATCACCAAAAAACGTGTTGGCATGATTATCTATGCGCATGCTAAGGGAAAAACAACCTACAAAGGATCGTCAACCAGCAGCACTCCTCAGCGCATCACCCCCACTGCCAGCTATACAATGCAGGCCCGTATTACCAACACTGGCAACGTTGATTTCAAGGCTACTTCAACACTGACTGTCAACGACTACTTTTCCAAAAAGCAACTCTATTCCTATAGTCTTACCAAACCCGTCCTTCCGGCAACAACCCGATTAGTCGAGTTGCCGTGGCAGGATGACAACAGCCTGTTTCATATGTACCGCGTCACACAAACCGTGGCCTATCTTAAGCAAACCGACACAACGCAGTCAGTCATGATTGTCATGTCGCCGCTACTCATTTTCGTGGTACTTCTCGCATTACTGACACTCATTCTGATCGCTACCTGGTGCATCATCATACTGCGCAATCACTATCGCCACAAAAAACACGCCGGGTCCACACAGCCCGACGTGTCGTCTGCGAACAAGAAAGTTTAGTCTTTCTTTTTATCCAATCGATCCAGTTTTGCAAAGTGAACAATCAAGTAGATCACAAATGCTGTCGCTACCAATGTAATTGCCGACGAAACAAACGCGCCCCACTTAAAATCAGCCGTACGGCCCCATAGATCAATGTGCCAAACCGCTTCTTCGAGCCCTTTTTGCGACCCAACAATAAACTGCACTACTGGCGTAATAAAGCCTTCAACCAATGTCTTGACGGTCGAGCCAGCTGCAGCACCAATCGCCAAACCAACCGCCAGGCCAATCACACCTTGCTCGCGAATAAATACCGCGAATCCACCCGCATGACCCTTACTTGCGGCACGCGCCTTTGTGCGAGCCACTGCAGCACGCTCTCTTACTGCACTCGCCTTTGCTTTCGCACTTGCAACTGATTTTTTCTTTCCTGCCTCTTTTGTTGCCATATCCGTCCTTTGCTCCGCACCCATGACTATTTACTATTACCAAAAAGTATACCATACAAGAAAATGAGGAGGAGAAGCCGTCTCAGGACAGTCTATCGGCAATAACACCGATAGACTGTCCTGAGTACGATTAGCGTACCGCGGCGAAGTACGACGAGCGCTCATTTGGTGCTCGCATGTAGCAGCTTTCTGCGTGTCGCGTTGCCTCCAGACGAATTGGGCGATGGTCATCATCGCCAAGCCCTTCGGCAAGTCGACGACGACGTACCACCAGATGCTCCTCGATCGCTGCCGCCAGTGCACTACTGAACGCTGTGTTCGAGCAATCAAGCCCTGCCTGGATTTTCAGGTCAGTGACCGATGCAGCATCGGACACAATCGGACCCTGATTGCACAGTGCCCGCACCAACTGGTCTTTCAGCCGTTGATCGGCCATTTCTCCTCCTTGTAATGTGCGCTAGGTGCCACCTAGACTTTGTCGGCTCATCCTTACAACAAAATCCCGCCGATGCTTCGGCGGGAAGGGTTGCTGCAAAAATGTCAGAAATCTACCACGCCGAAACGTCACGAAGAAAGAGGCCAAAACGGCACCATACGTTCATCATGACATAGCTGTTGGTGATTCCCATGTCTCTACCCTACTACATTTTTTCGGGAGCATCAATGCCCAAAATCACCAACCCTGCTCGTAGCGTGTCAGCGTACAGCGCCACCAGTCCTGCTCGATGCGCCTCTTTGTCGCTGCCGACGACTTGCTGCTTTTCGTAATAACGATTAAATTCCTGCGCCAATTCAAACAAATAGGTACAAATATGATGCGGCTCTAATGTCCGTTTCGCTAGATCAACAATTTCGGTGTATTCACCCAGTTTTCGCACCAACAATCGATCCTCATCGTGCACGTCGCTCGGCATCGTCACACCGTTAACCTTTTCCAAAATCCGCCGTGCTCGAGCATGTGCATACTGCAAATAACTACCGGTATTACCCGTTAGACTGACCGCTTCGTTGACATCAAAAATCACATCGCTGCCGATTTTCACTTTAAGGAATTGATAGCGCATCGCCCCCGCCGCAATCTCGTCGGCTGGCTCACCACCGCGCTCTTTTATCGCTGCCTTGAATTGATCAAATAGCCATGATATTTCCAGCACATCGCCATTACGACTACTCATTTTGCCAGTGCTCAGCTTGACCGTCCCGTGCGGAATATTCACCGTTACGCCTTTTAGTTCTGGTAGTGCTAGTTCGGCCGCCGCAATCACGCCCTTAAAATAATCACGCTGCTCTTCGGCGGTCACAATATAGCTTTTGTCCGGATGGAATAACTCTTGCTTTAGTTGCATCAGTCCCAAATCGCGCGCTGCGTACAACCCGCGACCATTGCTGCCCACAAACACATTATCAAAACTGCCGTGCTTGCTACCCTCAAACACGTAGGCGCCGTTCGATTCCTGAAACACCTCGGGCGTATGTGCTTTGACGGTCGCGACACCCTTTGGATCGGCCAGGCTTTCTAAGAATCGCGCGGTAGTTGGCACATTCCCTAGCCGCGCCACCAATGCATCAATCTGCTCAAAACTCCAATCCTTGCACAGCGTATAAACTTCTTTATACAGCTCCGTTTTTGGCTCAAACGACTGCTGTGCCAGATCATCAATTTCGGCTTTCGCCGCCTCATCTTCTTGATACGCCGCCGAGCCTTCGGCATACATCTTGCTCATAAATGTATTGCGTTCATCTGCTGGAATCTGGCGCAATTTTTCGATGTCTCCATCAATATACTGCAATAGCCGATACATGCTTTTACCGACATGCAGTCCAACATCACCGTGATAACTCACCCGTGTGGTCCGTGCACCATCAACCGCTAACAGGTTGGCAATCGTATCGGCCAACACCGAATTCATGGCGTGCCCAATATGCATCGCCTTGAACGGATTAGGGTTATTTGTTTCAATTACTACCGATTGCCCCGCCCGACCACGCTGCGGTTCGCGGCGCGTCAGCGCAAGCAATGCACGCGGTGTCAGTGTCATATTGATAAAGCCGGGGCCCGCCACACTCACCTCAGAAAAATCAGACTCGTCGCGCAGGGCGTTCGCTAATTGCTCGGCAATCTCGCGCGGTGGTTTACCTAGTCGGCCCGCCAGTTGCAGCGCCACGTTCGTCGTATAATCACCAAACTGTGCATCTGGTCGACTGACATCGACCGTCACCTCAACCGCAAACAGCTCGGCAATAATCTGAGTAATCTTTGTATTCATCTGTTACCAGTATACACGCTAGAGAGGTCAGACGACCTTAAAATTCAAAATCTAGTTCATCTGATACTTGCTGGTCAGTATCAGATTCCGTATATTCACGCTCCATCGCGTCCTCAATTACTCCGCCAGAAACAGGCCGTATTCCTTTGACGTTATGCAGCAGATAGCGAAGAACACGATTATCGTCGCGGTAGCTGAGTGAAGTGGGTGAAGATCCGTTGTCCATATATGTATGTGTTTATTGCTTTAGCTTTATTTATGTGATTGATTATAGCACTAATGGTAATAAAAGTCAAGCACCCTTATGATTGCCCTTACGCTATATAATCAGCTACTATGATAGCCGCTGCGCCCTCACGTAAAACAACTGCCTCATCTGGTTTTATCCTTGTTCTGGTGATCGCTATCTCGTTTGTCCTGACACTCCTGACTGTTAGTATGTTGTCTATTGCCTCGGCAAAATACAGCAAAACAAAGGCCGACATCAATGATGCGGCTGCTATATATGCCGCAGAGGCAGGTATTAGCGACACTGTTGTTCAACTCAATAAAAACCCGTCATTCTCTGGGTATAGCAGCGAAAAAACATTCTACAGCAATGCCAGACAGGGCAAAGCAACCTATACCACAACGGTATCAACTACCGGCAGCATGGTCACTGTCGTTTCAACAGGGTTCTTATATCGCCATGCGGCAGACACCACATCATTTACACAAAAGGGACTCAAGGTAATACTCAATGCTAACAAACAGCCTTCCCTGACAACATCCTCTCCGGACCAGGTGGTATTATCATCATGGCAAATGCCAGCTCGTCCGCTTCCACATCAACAACAATTGGCTCAGTCTATACGCGTGGCAAAGTCTGGCTAGGCGGCCAAAACACCACTCTCGGCAGTAACAGTAGTCCCATCGATCTCACCGCAGCCAATGTTGGCTATGGCACAGCGACCAACCTCCCTCAACCCTGCGCAAGTAGCGACCCTCCGATCACTGTTAATGGCGATGTTTACATCAAAGGGTCATTCTATATTAGCAAAGGAACAATACTACGTCCCGCCGACGGTCTTACCCAATCGCCAAAGATTGTCGTCAACGGCAACGTTCTTGTTGGCGATGCGGGTGATGGCGGCGGTGTCGGTGGCGGCAGTATACTCCCTAATGCCGGCGGCGTGCCGCTCACTATCATCAGTTTTGGATCTTCTGACCTCGGCGCAGGCAGTTGCTCAATGTCCGATACGTGCACATCACCAGCCAACATCAATTAACTTCTCTTTGATTCGACACAGGTTATGAGAGAAAATAACTGGCGCAACTACAAAAGCAACTGGGGATCTAGTTCAACGACGCTCCCCGGCACTTCCCTGCAAGACGGCATGCCAAACGGCAATGGCTCAATTGTTGGTATAGGTGGCCAAGGTATTATTATCAACCCCGCAAGCTTTTTATCACAAGGAACAGGCAACTTTCTCGTGACCGGCAACTCTCCGTTCAACCACCTCACCAATCGTACCCGCTATACAGTCAGCACCTATCTCCCCGTCTACAACTAGCTTTTTCTATTAATATATGGTAAAATATACATAACTATACCTCGTATAGTCGTTCGTACTGTTCCGGTACGCCTCTTAATCAAAGGAAGTCCATCATGTTAGCCTTACTCTCGGCCCTACGAGACCTGGTACTCAACCCTGATCGCCATCAGCAACGCGTCGTACACTACACGGCCGTACTGAACGAACGATACGAAAGTGCAGGTGGGAATTTTGACACTATCGGCAGCTTTGTTCACGAGCTGGTTCATCTGGAGTCAGCCTGCGACAGCTACGAATCGTACTGCGTCAGAAAGCTGTGGTACGGAGAACCCGGCGTCGATGCAAAGAAATTCAAGCGCATCAATGATGCTGCCCGCGAAGTCATCGAGCGCTATAACCAAATGCGCATCAATCACCTCTGATCCAGAGCGAGAGGCCTCCTTGCATAATCACACAAGGAGGCCTCTCCCGGAGCACTACTATCCAACCGCCCTCATCAGTCCCACAAATAGTGGATGTGCCTGATCGGGGCGGCTTTTAAATTCGGGGTGGGCTTGGGTCGCGACAAAATACGGTTGGTCGGTTGCTTCGATATATTCTACTAACGCGCCGTCAGGTGACGTGCCGCTAATCGTCACTCCACCCTTTTCAATCGCCTCGTGGTACGTCTGATTTACCTCATAGCGGTGACGATGACGCTCGCTAACCTCGGTCGTGCCATACGTCTTCGCAGTAACACTGCCGTCACGGAGTACTGCGTCATAATTGCCCAGTCGCAAGGTACCGCCGGTCGATTCCTTGCCCTGCTGACCATCCATGATATAGACCACATCGTGTGCCGTCCCCCCGTCAAATTCAGTACTATTGGCGTCTGCCAAGCCACCACGACGTGCCGCAGCAATTACCGCTACCTGTAGCCCCAGGCAAATACCTAAATATGGCTTGCCGGTTTCCAGCGCATAGTCTGCTGCCGCAATTTTACCCGCTACTCCACGACCGCCAAAACCGCCCGGTACCAGTAGCGCATCAACCGCCGCAAAGTCGTCACGAGTTGCCGTTTCGGCATTAATCCACGTGATGTCTAAATCAACCTCGGTGTGCCATGCCGCGCTTTTTAGTGCCTCTAGCACCGACAAATAGGTATCTTCGTTATCCATATATTTAGCAACCAGCCCTACCGTCACCTTTTTGTCACGCACCGCATGTTGTGCCGTCATGATATTGTGCCATTTTTGCAGATCCGGTACGACATCATTGCCAGTAAACTTGGTCAGCACATCGTTAATACCGCTACCGGCAATCGTCAAAGGAATTTCGAATACCGTTTCGGCATTATGTAGCAAAATGACTGCAGATTCTGGCACACCGCTAAATTGGCTAATCTTGCTGGCGACGTTACTTGGCGCTGGTGCATCGGTCCGCACCACCACGCAATCCGGCGTAATCCCAAAACCGCGCAGTTCATTCAAGGCATTTTGCGCTGGCTTGGTCTTGAATTCTTTGCTCGTACCAATAAACGGTACATACACCACATGAATATACAGACAGTTTTCGCGGCCAACTCGTCCGGCAAACTCACGAATCGCCTCAACAAAACTGAGCCCTTCATAGTCACCGACCGTACCGCCAATCTCAACAATATGTACGTCGCTACCGTCCGCTGCTAGTTCGATCGCATCCTGAATTGCCCCAGTCAAATGCGGCACCAATTGTACCGTCTTGCCACCAAACTTCCCGGCGCGCTCATCAGCAATCAGCTGGCGCAATAATCGTCCCGATAGTGTCGTGTTTTTTTGTGTCAATTCGATATCAAGAAATCGTTCATAATGTCCGAGGTCGAGATCCGTCTCGGCCCCATCCTTGGTCACAAAACACTCACCGTGTTCTGCAGGATTAAGCAAACCCGCATCCACATTCAGATACGGGTCACATTTTTGAATTGACACGGTAACGCCCTTTGACTGCAGTACCGCTCCGATACTTGCCGCCGTAATGCCTTTCCCTACCCCGGAAAGAACACCCCCCGTTACAAAGATATATTTCTGTTTGTTACCCACAAGTGTTGTCTCCCTCATGGAGCCTCATTGTAGCAGAAACCAAGCAACAGACGCTAGATGTAGCGCCCGTTGTTGTTTATTTGACGGTAGAAAACTACTGTGGTTTCTTTTTAGTATCCGAGACGACCTTGCCGGCAAATGCTGCACCTGCAGCCCCACCCGCGATTACCCATGGAGTAACCCCATGCATCCACCATGGCTTGGTTGCCGATGGCGTCCACGGTGTGACACCGTTCGGATTATCGAGGTGGTTCAGGTGATCCATGACGCCGCCGCTGCCGTTCCAGCCGTAGTCCAGACCGTCAACCAATATGTGGCCGCCCGCCCAGACGAGTCCGCCCCAAGCAGCGCCAGTCGCAATCGAACCAAGGATACCCTTGCGACGTGCCTGCACGACTGATTTTTCGTATTGTTCCATCAGGTTGATGCCCGTTAATTGTGCAATCGCCACCTGGTCAATCGGCTGGCCGGCTTGACGTTGCTCGGCGATATATTGGTCGATCAAACGGAGTGATTCGCCACTATTTAGCGTTGCGCCGCCAATAGCCTCGCGGTTGCCTTCGCTCTTTTTAGCCATCTTGGTAATACCCGATGCGACGGCCTTGCCCAAAATCGCACCGCCAATACCACCACCCAGCACACCGCCAAAGACGGTTGCCCCAAGGCCAATCGCCACTTTATGCTTGACGACAAACTTGTTAAATTTACTCAGTGATCCTTCGCTCATCATTTCTGATGTTCGCTTGGATAGCTCGGCACGCTTGCCAACATAAAAGGCGTTAATCAGTGCGCCGCGCTGAGCATCATCAATCGTCGTATCGGTCAAATACTCAGGATGTTCCAGTGCCAGTAACTCTCCGATCGTTTCATCAAGTCGTGCATGGAGATCGATAGCAGCCTCATCGTGCTCATCTTTGTTGATAAAAATACTGCCACGGCGAGCACCAGACATCACGAGGTCTTGCATCGTTGCCTCGTAACGTGCGCGAGCTGCCTCAAGCGATAGACTGTCACGACGTTCAGGGGCAGGACTTGGCTGTGCATTACGATTACCGCCACCGGTCGGAGGAGGAGGTGTGTTGCCGTTACCGCCATTAGGGCCAGTTGGCGGCGTTTGTGGTGGTTGCGGCGGAGTTGGCGGCGTCACACGCGGCGGCATCGTAGAAGGCGTTACCGACAGGGGTACGATAGGTGTCGGCGTTGCTGGTGTTGTAGCGGTTACCGGAGTAGCAGGCACCGCATCAGCCTCGTCCTCACCCTCTGCATCGTCATCATCCGAATCTGTCTCTTGGCTGTCTTCCAGTGTCTTTTTGGCATCTTCGAATGCCTGGATGTCGTCAGTCGTCACGAGTTCGTTCAGCGCTGGATCAGCCTGACGGGCCGCCGCCAAAAACGCCGTCGCTTTCGGGTCGTCCAGCAGTGTCTGCATATCTTCGCTTGAAAGTACTTCGCCGTCATTGTCAATTTTATTACTCAGATACTGCAGAAAGGTTTGCTCATAATCCGTTAAATCAGCCTTCATTTGCAGATCAAACAACTCACCGCCAACTGCTGTGGTGTCGATCCACTCTGGTGGTGTCACCGCGTCGCTCTCACCCGCCATCACCGCATTAATCTTGCTGTATAACTCATCCGCTTGGTGTCCAGTTATCTGATCGTCAATACTATCAATCCGTTCAGATTGTGGCGCTGGAGCTGCTTCGAGTGTGGTGGTCATGATGTGTAATGTGCTTTTTGTGTTTATGGTTTAATAGGACCAGTATACACCAAAAGGAGTAAAATGTCAAGAGGCTTATGGCTACACTATCGCTCGATAATCGTGCGAGCTTTTGCGCCCGGCTCATACAAGCGCAAGTCGTCGGTATTATCCTGCCATGCTTGTTGCAACGGTGCGACAATCTCCCACGCGCGTAGGACTTCATTACTGGTGGCAAAAAGACTTTTTCGCGTATTGATAGCATCAACCAACACCTGTTCGTAAGCATCAGGCAGACGGTCGTCACTGGCGTACGCAAAGGTCAGCGCGCGGTTTTCGAACTCGTGTTCGTAGCCTGGTTTTTTGGCAACCAGGTGGATTTCGATGCCTTCGTTTGGCTGAATACGGAAGATAAGGAAGTTACTTTGTGCGGCATTTGTCTTTTTGAAATGAATGCGAATTTCGGTCTTTTTGCGGTCGAGGGCCTTGCCGGTCGTTAGCGCGATTGGCACACCTTGCCAGCGCGGGTTGTCTGAGGTTAGCGCGACTGATACAAAAGTCTCGGTGGCACTATCGGGATTACCGACTTCGTCGCGGTAGCCGATATACTGTCCACGGACGGCTCTTGTAGGATCGGCGGGCGACACTTGTTCGAGTGCACGCAGACGCCGTTCGGGCAGCTGCGTCCAGTCCAAATCATCTGGTAAATCAAGCAGTACCAACGATAATAGTTGCAATAAATGCCCCTGCAAGACATCGCGCAGTGCACCGGTTTGTTCGTAAAAACTGGCGCGGCCTTCGATATCAATCGATTCTAGCGCAATGACGTCAATGCGCTCGATCACTGCATTGTTCCACATGTGCGCAAATAGCGCGTTGCGACCGCGGAAGGTGACAACGTTTTGCGCCATTTCTTTGGCTAAATAATGGTCGATGCGATAAACCTGCGATTCGCTAAAATGACGATCGACGCGTTCGTTCATGTCACGCGCACTGGCAAGGTTGGTGCCAAAGGGCTTTTCGAGCAGCAGCTTGCAGTTTGGCGCATTCAGGCCCGATGCACCCAAGCCTTCAATAATTCCTGCGCTCGATTCTGGCGGCACCGAGAGGTAAAACAGCACTTGCTCGCCCTCCTGCGGGTCGATATGGTCGCGTAGACGCGTGTATTCGGCTGGATCCGACACATCCATCGTAAACAAGCTTGTCGTCGCACCTAGACCATCGTGATGGTCACCCAGCACCTGATACGCCTCGACATGACGGCGCGACACGCCAATAATCGACAGATCGTCAAAGGTATTCGACATAATAATATTCGACAGCGCCGGCAGCAACTTACGCGACGCTAAGTCGCCCGTAATACCAAAGATGATGAGTTTCGTCTTCATTGCTTTTAGTATATCACTCCTCCAGACAAACAGCAGGCGCGCCACTTAGCATCAAGGGCGCGCCTGATATCTTGTCGATGTATTATTTATCTTTTTTTGTCGTACCGGCGTTCACTTCGTAGCTCGTATTGGTACTTTCGAAGAAGTTGACCAGCTCCAACGTATCGTTTGCAGCAGCCATCCATTTCGCAGGGTTCGACACTTTGTAGTGCGCCTCAAACCCAAGCTCTTCTAGGCGGCGATCAGTCAGATATTTGACGTACTGATTCACATAATCGGCGTTCAGGCCAAGGATGCCATTTGGCAATAGATCCTTATTGTACTGCTCTTCCATTTCAACCGCATCAAGAATCATCTGCTTGATTTCTGCCGCAAACTCTTCGGTCTGCAAATCTTCGTTTTCTTCGAGCGTTGTCAAAATCAGGTTGATACCAAACTTAAGATGAAGCGATTCGTCGCGAATAATCCAGTCCATCAAGCTACCAAAGTTACGCAGCAAATTGCGCTGACGGAATGAAAGAGCCACCATGAATCCTGAGTAGAACCAAATACCTTCAAGAATAATATTGTAGGCGATCAGGTTTTTGACAAAGTCCTTTTTACCTTCGGTTGTCGTGATATCAAGCGTTTCTTCGGTCATGCGTTTGATATATTTGGTTTCGAACTCCTCCTTGGCACGCATTGATGGAATATCGACGTGAGCCGCATAGGCTTTTTCGCGGTCAATCGGGAAGGTTTCAAGCACATACTCAAAACTCATACAGTGATTAGCCTCTTCCCACATTTGCTTTGCCAGATACAAATGCGCCTCTGCCGCGTTGACGTACGGATAGACGCCAAACGCCAGCGCCTTATTCACAAGCAGCTCGTTTGGATTAAAGTAGCTCATCAAAAATTCAAGCG
>JASLCP010000058.1 GCA_030151825.1 Candidatus Saccharimonadales bacterium | reverse complement strand
GCAAGGCCGTTGCTGGTCATACAAAACCAGCTCAAGTGACCCCGAAGCATATTCGGGAATTCCGCGTCGAAGAACTACCTGAAGGTCTAAAGGTAGGCGACGCAATCGATGTATCTCAGTTTGCACTCGGCGATATGGTCGACGCAACTGGCACATCAAAAGGTAAAGGCTTCGCCGGAACCGTCAAACGACACAACTTTAACACCAGCAAGAAGACACACGGTGGTAACGGCAACGTTCGTAAGCCTGGCTCGATCGGATCTATGTATCCGCAGAAGGTCTTTAAGGGCAAGCGCATGGCCGGCCGCATGGGTCACGACCGCGTAACGGTCAAAAATCTTGAGGTAGCCTACGTTGATACGGTCAACAATTTGATCGGTCTCAAGGGCGCAGTACCTGGTCCACGTAAAGGACTCATTATCATTGGAGGTAAGGCATAATGGCAGAAGCTAAAGCACCGGCTGCAGCAAAAGCTGTAAGTCTACCAAAAGAAGTCTTCGCAGTCGAGGTGCAGAACCACGAATTGTTGAAGCTTGCCTATGATAGCTATCTTGCAAGCGCTCGACTTGCATCAGCAACGACGAAAACTCGTGGCGAAGTATCGGGTGGTGGTAAGAAGCCATGGAAGCAAAAAGGTACTGGTCGCGCACGATTCGGTTCAACACGTAACCCGATCTGGCGTACTGGTGGTATCGTTTTTGGTCCACTCGGCAATGAGAACTACACCAAAAAACTCAGCACGCAGAGCAAGCGTGTCGCAGTCAAGCAGGCTTTGAGTCTTGCGAACGCTGCAAAGAAAATTGTCGTCAAGGACGTCAAGACAACCGGCAAAACTGCTGAAGTCGTGAAATTCCTCGCTGACAACAAGCTTGATCGCAAAGTGCTGATCGTCGTTGACGAAAAGACTCCTGAGCTCATCCGTGCAACCAATAACATTCAGAATGTTCTCTTGGTTCGTGCGACATATCTCAGTGTCTACCACATCCTCAACGCTGATCATATCGTGCTCTCTACTAAATCAGTTCCTCTCATCAAGGACTGGCTCGTAAAGGAGGAGGCGTAATATGACACTTATTAGCGTTATCCCACGTGCAACAGAAAAAACATATGCGCAAAGTCTTAACAATGTATACGTATTCAACGTACCATTGACCGCTAACAAGCAAGAAATTGCCGCAGCAGTCGAGGCTCAATTTGGCGTGACCGTCACGGGTATCAAAACATTGATCCAAAGCGGTAAAGCAATCCGCTATTCACGCGGTAAGCGAAGTTACCCAGGCACTACCCATCGTAAAGATGCTAAAAAGGCCTACGTAACGCTAAAAGAAGGCGATAGCATTCAGGTATTTGAACAGCCTGCCGAGACGAAAGAGGAGAAGAAGTAATGCCGATTAAAGCCTACAACCCAACTACTCCTGCGCGTCGCGGTATGACAAGTCAGGACTTGAGTGATATTACCACGCGTAAACCACTCAAAAGCCTTATTAAAAGCAAGAAACAGAATGCTGGCCGTAACAACACTGGCCGCATCACGGTGCGTCACCGTGGTGGTGGTGTCAAACGACATTACCGCTTGGTGAATCACAAGCTTGCCGAAGGTACAAAAGCAACTATCGAGGAAATCGAATACGATCCAAACCGATCTGCACGTATTGCACGTGTTAAGGATCAGCACGGTCTGTATCACTACGTTCTTGCCGATACGAGCATGACAAAGGGTAAGAAAATTGAGAGCGGTGTAGACGCGCCAATCGAAGCTTCAAACCGTTTGCCACTCAAGAATATCCCAGTTGGTAGCCAAATCTACGCAATTGAGATTACTCCAGGTAAGGGTGCACAGATGGTTCGCTCTGCCGGTACCAAAGCACAGCTGATGGCAAAAGAAGGTGATTACGCACAAGTGCGTCTTCCGTCAGGTGAGGTACGCCGCTTCCGTCTCGAGGCAACTGCGGCACTCGGTGTCGTTGGTAATATCCAGCATCAAAACGTTAAAATCGGTTCTGCCGGTCGTAATCGCCGTAAAGGTATTCGACCGGGTGTCCGTGGTGTCGTTATGAACGCCGCAGATCACCCACATGGTGGTGGTGACGGTGGTCGTCACGGTACCGGTAAGGCACCGCGAACGCCATGGGGTCAGTTGACGCTCGGCTATCGCACACGCCGTCGCAAGGACGTTGCTGGTCTAATTGTTAAGAGTCGCCATGACGCGAAGAGGAAGAGGTAATATATGAGTCGATCACTCAAGAAAGGCCCATTCGTCGACGCAAAGCTCGCAAAGAAAGTTGCAGCACTTGCTGTCGGTGACCGCACGATTGTTAAGACCTGGGCTCGCGCAAGCACAATCACACCAGAAATGGTTGGATTTACGTTTGCCGTACACAACGGTCGCGTGCACGTACCGGTGCTTATTTCGGAGAACATGGTTGGTCACAAACTCGGTGAGTTTAGTCCAACACGTAAGTTCCGCAAGCACGGTGGAAAGGATAAGAAGTAATTATGGCTGAAAACATTGTTCGCGCATACGCGAAGGGTGTTGACCAGGCTCCTCGCAAGGTGGGCTTGGTTGCCAGCCTCGTCCGTAACCGTACGGTTGCTGATGCGCTTGTTATCCTCGAGCATGTCCCACGACGTGCCGCCCTGCCAGTTAAAAAGGCGATTGAGAGTGCGCGTGCAAACGCTACGAACAATCATGGTCTTGATGGTAAAACACTGACTATCTCAACAATTTCAGTTACAACTGGCAAACGTCTGAAGCGCTACAAACCTGCTTCACGCGGTCGTGCTCTACCATTCGAAAAGAAAACTTCGAATATCCTGGTAGAAGTAACTGGAGCAGAGAAGCCTGTTAAGAAACCGGCTGCCAAAAAAGCTGATACCACAGCAAAGCCAGCTAAGAAAGAAGAGGAGAAGTAAATATGGGTCAGAAAGTTAACCCAATTAGCTTCCGCCTGCAAGTCCACAAGAACTGGAGCTCGCGTTGGTTTGCTGGCAAAAAAGATTTCGCTGTTTGGCTCAAGGAAGACATCGAAATCCGGGAGTTGATTGAAAAGAAGTTCGCATCTCGTCCGACTATTAGTCGTATCGAAATCGAACGCTCTGCTAACCTCATTACCGTGACGATTCATACCGCAAAAGCGGGTGTTGTGATCGGTCGTGGCGGTGCAGGCGTGACTGAACTGAAAAGCCAGATCGAAAAGATCGCCAGCTTGCCAGTTCGTATCAATATCGAAGAAGTGAAGCGCCCAGAACTCGACGCTAAGCTTGTGAGCGAAAACATTGCTCGCCAGCTCGAGCGCCGTATCAATTTCCGTCGCGCAATCAAGATGAGCGCGCAGAACACCATGAATGCAGGTGCCAAAGGTATCCGTATCGAGGTTGCCGGTCGTCTTAATAATGCCGAGATGGCTCGCCGCGAGAAGGTGATTGAAGGTTCTGTGCCACTCCATACGCTTCGTGCCGATATCGATTTCAACTCAGCACGTGCAAATGCGCCTGGTGTTGGTATCATTGGCGTAAAAGTGTGGATTTACAAGGGTGAAAGGCAGGATCGATAATGTTACTTCCTAAGAAAACCAAGTATCGAAAAGTTCGCAAGGGCACCAACGAAGGTAACGCCACACGTGGTAATTATGTCGCATTTGGCGATTACGCAATTCAAGCTCAGTCGAACAACGACATTACCTCTCGCCAAATCGAGTCAGCTCGTCAGGCGATGACCCGCTATATCAAGCGTGGAGGTAAAATCTGGATCCGCATTTTCCCGCACATTCCTCGCACGCGCAAGCCACAGGATGTGAAAATGGGAAGCGGTAAAGGTAACCCAGAATTCTTCGTCGCCAAGGTAAAGGCTGGTACTGTCCTCTTCGAAATGAAGGGTGTACAGGAAGAAGTCGCTCGTGAGGCAATGCGCCTGGCGGCACACAAGCTCCCAGTCAAGACGAAGTTTATCAAGCGAGAGGAGGCATAATCATGGCTGAAAAGAAGACAACCGTGAAAAAAGCTACCCCTAAGAAAGCTTCTGAAGTAAAAAGCATCGAGGATCTGCGCGCAGAGCTTGCTGAAAAGCAAACTGATCAGCTCAACGCAAAGCGTAGCCACGCTGCCGGTGAACTCGTGAATCCTCGTGTTATCACCACCACCCGTAAAGAAATCGCTCGTCTCCACACTGCTATCCGAGCAGCTGAGTTGGCGGCAAAGGAGAGTAAATAATATGGCCAAGACATTGACTGGTATCGTGACATCGGATGTTCGCGATAAGACAAT
>JASLCP010000050.1 GCA_030151825.1 Candidatus Saccharimonadales bacterium | reverse complement strand
AGAAGGTCGGCGATTGGGTCAGTTGATTGTAGTGACATATATCTTTCCTTTCCTTCTTACCAACTACTCTTTGTGATGCCAGGGATTTCACCCTTTGATGCTTTTTCGCGGAAGTTAATGCGGCTCAGACCGAACTTACGCATGTAGCCACGTGGACGGCCACTCAGGACGTCACGGTTCTTCCAGCGAGTTGGGCTACTGTTTTTAGGCAGTTTCTGTAGACCGTCAAGGTCGCCCAATTCTTTTAGTTCGGCACGCTTTGCAGCATACTTCTGAATCATTTTTTTACGCTTTTCGTCGCGTGCAATCATTGATTTCTTCGCCATTACTGCTTACCTCCAACTTTTTCAAACGGTAGACCAAACTTCTCGAGTAGCGCACGGCTATGAGCAGCATCTTGGTTCTGGATTGCAAATGTAATCTGTAGACCGTGCAACACTTGTGTTTCTTCGAATGACAATTCTGGGAAGATTGACTGTTCGATGATACCAAGGTTGTAGTTTCCGCCGCGGTCAAATTTGAGACCAACCCCGTGGAAATCACGAACACGCGGGAGTGATATATTGACCAATCGATCGAGGAATTCGTACATACGAGCGCCGCGAAGTGTCACGCTGACACCCACTGGTGCACCCATGCCTGCACGGATCTTGAATCCAGCGATTGATTTCTTTGCCAAACGTTCAACCGGTGCCTGACCAGTGATCTTCGTCAAAGTGTTTTTGACGGTTTCAAGATGACGTTTGTCGTCTTTACTTTTACCGGTTCCTACGCTGACCACAATTTTCTCGAGCTTTGGTACTTGGTGTACGTTAGCGAGATTCAATTCGGCCTGGAGTTCCTTGACGTATTGTGATTGGTACAAGGCTTTCAAGCGAGGAGCGGTAGTAGCAGTTGCTTTTGCCATTACTTAATCTCCTTATTCTTTAGCTGACGAGCAACGCGGACTTTACCGTCTGCTTTGCTTTCGTAGCCAACGCGACTGGTCGCGTTTGTTTTTTCATCAACCACCAGGGCAACCTTGTGCAGTGGCGTTGGGACGTGAATGTCTTTGTGGCCACCGGTTGGGTTTTGCTGTGATGGTTTTACTTTACGATGCTTTACGCCAAGACCTTCGATAAGGATAGCGTTTTTCTTTGGCAGGACCTTAGCAACTTTGCCGGTCTTACCTTTGTTTGGTCCACTGATAATCTTGACGGTATCGTCTTTATGAATACGCTGTGTCATATTAGAGTACCTCCGGTGCAAGGCTGATGATCTTGGCATAACCAAGGTCACGCAGTTCGCGTGGCACAGGGCCAAATACACGAGTTGCCTTTGGTGTTTTGTCGTCGTTAATGATTACTGCAGCGTTATCATCAAAAGCGATCGTACTGCCATCTTTACGCTGGATTTGGTCGCGGGTGCGAACAACGACAGCTTTGACGACTGATTTCTTTTTGACATTACCCGTTGGGTTCGCTTGCTTGACGGTAGCAACAATGATGTCACCAACGCGTGAATAAAGAATCTTTCGGCCACCGAGAACGCGAATACAAAGGATTTCCTTTGCGCCGCTGTTATCGGTCACTTTTAGACGAGATTCTTGCTGTATCATTACGCTTCTACCTCGTCTTGCTTCAACTCAATCGAACCGCGAGATTTCTCTTCGATGGTCGCTAGCGTAAAGCTTTTTGTCTTTGAAATAGGACGTGTCTCGGTGATCTGAACTTTGTCGCCTTTTTGGGCTTCGTTCTTTTCATCGTGAGCAGTGTATTTACGAGTCACAGTGTACTGTTTCTTGTAAATCGGATGCGTCTCACGACTAGTCACAGTGACGGTAATTGTTTTATCGCGAACATCCGAGGTCACGATACCGGTCAATGTCTTGGCCATATTATTTGCTCTCCTTTGCGGCCAGCTCAGCTGCTCGGATAGCAGTGTGAAGGCGCGCGATTTCTTTACGTGTCTGCGTCAACACGCGGGGGTTCACCAATTCGCCGGCAGCATGTGAACGCTTGCTGGCAATCTGGTCGGCTTGCTTTGTCGCAAGTTCCGCGCGCAGCTGTTCGACCGTTTTCACCTCGGTAGCCTTGGCTACTTTCTTTGCAGGAGTAGCTTTTTTGGTTGTTTTTGCTTCAGCCATGATTATGCTTCCTCTCGCTTGATGAATTTAGTCTTTACAGGGAGTTTGTGAGCAGCGAGGCGCATTGCTTCGCGTGCTACTTCTTCGTCAACACCCTTCATTTCAAACAGAACGGTGCCTGCTTTTACTTTGGCGACGAAGAATTCCGGGTTACCTTTACCGCTACCCATTTTGACATCCTGTGGCTTGCGCGTACGAGGAGTGTGTGGGAAGATGCGGATCCAGATTTTACCACCACGTTTGATGTAGCGGGTCATCGCCTGACGAGCTGACTCGATTTGGCGACTGGTAATGTCGTTGTTCGTCTGGGCTTGGATCGCGTAATCGCCAAAAGCGATGTAGTGACCGCGGGTGGCAACACCAGTATTGGTGCCTTTACGAACTTTTCGATACTTGGTTTTCTTTGGTAGTAACATATCGATTAGCTCCTTTCACCCTTGTAGATCCAGACTTTCACACCGATAATACCAACACCAGGCGCGTTGGCGCGAGCAGCGTGGAAATCGATGTCAGCACGAAGTGTATGCAGTGGCACTGAACCTTCGATAAGCTTTTCACGGCGAGCCATTTCAGCGTTATTGAGTCGGCCAGCAACCTCGATACGGATGCCTTTGGCACCAGCATTCATCGTGTTCTGAGCAGTCATTTTGGTTGCGCGGCGGAAGTTGATACGGCGCTCCAGCTGACGAGCAATATTCTCGGCAACCAGTTTAGCATCAAGTTCTGGACGCTTTACTTCTTCGATATTGATACGAACTGGCAGGCTGGCGATCTTTTCGATCTGGCCTTTGAGCTCGGTAACACCTGCACCACCACGGCCGATCACCACACCAGCTTTGGCGGTATGAATCGTAACTGTGATGAGGTTGGCTGAACGTTCAATTTCGATACGACTGATCGTTGGACGTGACGCGAATTTCTTCTCGATCGTCTCGCGGATCTGGATATCTTCGTGCAGCCATTTGGCAAAGTCTTTTTTGCCAGCAAACCAGCGTGAACTCCAGTTTTTGTGAACCTGCAGGCGGAAACTAATTGGGTTTACTTTCTGACCCATTTATTTATCCTCCTTCGTCTCAGCTGGCGCGTCGGCTTTCTTCGCAGCAGCTGGCTTTTTCTTAGGTTTTTCGACACCGGTCACTTCAACCAAAATGTTGCTTGTCTTCTTTTGGAAAGGCAACGCGCGTCCGCGGCTGGCAGGTTTGAAACGCTTGAGGCGCGTACCTGTTGTCACTGACAATGTTGAAATAACCAATGTTTTGCCATCAAGCCCGTGAGTGTTAGTGGCATTTGCCTTGGCACTTTCGATAGCTTTTTTGACAGGGAGCGCAGCACGCTTTGGAACGTGCTCGAGGATAACAAGTGCGTCAGCAACGGTACGGCCGCGAACCAGCGCAGCAACCAAGCTTACTTTACGTGGTGCCTGGTCAACGCCCTTTGCATAGGCACGAACGGTGAGTTGTTCTGCCATGACTACTTCTTATCCTTTCCACCGTGCTTGCGGAACTTACGGGTTGGACTAAACTCACCGAGTTTGTGACCAACCATGTTTTCCGACACCAGCACAGGAACGTGTACACGACCGTTATGAACGGCGATCGTGCGGCCTACCATATCTGGGGTGATCGTGCTAGCACGAGCCCAAGTCTTGATGATAGTACGATCATCTGACGCGAGCGCCGCCACTTTCTTAGCGAGCTTAGCATCGATGAATGGGCCTTTTTTGAGTGATCGACTCATATATTACCTCTTCCTCTTCGCTTCATGGCGACTTCGTACGATTAGTTTACTAGTATCTTTGCGGCGGCGCGTACGATAACCAAGTGTCAATTGACCCCATGGCGTACGTGGCGCTTTACCGCTACCGTGACGACCACCGTCACCACCACCATGCGGGTGATCTGCGGCGTTCATAACGACACCACGAACACTTGGGCGGATACCCTTGCGTCGGTTGCGGCCGGCAGAACCAATTTTGACGTTCTGGTGCTGGACGTTACCGACAACACCAAGTGCCGCGGTTGCCTCCAAACGGAACTTACGGACTTCGCCAGATGGCAAACGCACCTGTGCGTAGTCGCCTTCTTTGGCCATCAGCTGAGCCTTGGTACCAGCACTTCGGACCATTTGCGCACCTTTTCCTGGCTGGATTTCGATCGCGTAGATCTGTGAACCAACAGGGATCTTCGAGAGCGGCATACGGTTTGACGTTTCGATTGGCGCGTCTTCACCGCTAACAATCACTTTGCCTTTTGTCATGCTCGTATCAGCGAGAATGTAGTGATACAGACCGTGCTGATCTTTGACACGAGCAATACGTGCTGAGCGGTTTGGATCGTATTCGATTTCCTCGACTGTAACCGTGAGGCCAGCAGCCAATTTGTGGTTAACCAAACGATAGTGACGTTTGACACCACCGCCGCGGTGGCGAACCGTGATACGACCGGTGTTGTTACGACCAGCATTTTGCTTTTTGCTCTTGATCAAGCTTTTGAGTGGTTTACGAGTGGTAATATCACTGAGGTCTTGAGTCGTCATACCGCGACGAGCAGGAGTAGTAGGCTTATATGCTTTAATCGGCATTACTTCTTCTCCTCTTCTGCAACTGGCTGTTCAGCAAATACCTGAATGCTATTGCCTTTAGCAAGCGTCACATAGGCTTTTTTGCTATCTTTACGGTTTGTTGTACCTGGATAACGATTCTTTCCACGAGAGAAACGAACAGCTTTACCAGACTGAACAAGCGTCTTGACACCAGTTACTTTTACTTCGAACTGCTCTTCGACAGCAGCAGCAATCTCTTGCTTGTTTGCAGTCAACGGAACAGTAAAGACATATACGTTATTGAGGCTCTGAGCATAGGCTTTCTCAGTAGCACGTGGGATAACACTGATATTAATCATATTACGCCTCCTCCTTTACCAGCCATGCAGCAATCGCTGGGACTGATTTTGCAGACAGAACGATATGATCAGCGTTGAGGATGTGGTAGACACTCAGGTAGGTTGCACGAACTAGCAGTACATTCTGGATGTTGTTAGTAGCACGAATCAACTCTGGAGTCTTTTCATCGACGACAATCAGGGTCTTGCGGGTCAATTTGTTATCGGCAAGGAATTTTGCCACTTCTGACGTTTTGCCTGTGGTCTTGATGTCCTTGATGACAATTTTCTTGGCTTCGTTTGCCAGCGTCAGCGCTTGCTTTACAGCTACGCGTTTGCTTGCGGTCGAAATCTTCTTGGTGTAGTTTTCGTTGCCACGAGGACCAAAAACGATACCACCACCGCGCCAGATTGGGTTGCGTGATGAACCAAATCGTGCACGACCAGTGCCTTTTTGTTTCCATGGTTTCTTACCACCACCGCGAACTTCACCGCGCTGTTTGGTCGTTGCGCTTGCCTGGCGACTATTCGCAAGGTAGCTATCATACGCCAGCTTCAACAGTTCGTGGTTATTGACCTCGACTGCGAAGACTTCTTTTGGTAGGGCAACAGTCTTTGCTGCTGCAGGTTTTGCGTCTGCCATTATGCCTTACCTCCGATGATTATCAGACCTTTACGTGGTCCAGGAACGGCGCCTTTGAGGCCAATCAAATTGTTGATTGAATCAACATAGGCAACCTCAAGGTTCTTGACCGTGACACGATCATGACCCATACGGCCTGCCATTCGCTTGCCCTTAAAGACTTTTTGCGGATACATCGATCCGATTGACCCTGGCTTACGAACGTTACCGTTACCGCCGTGAGTCGATTTGCTGGTATTGAAATTGTGGCGTTTTACGGTGCCCGCAAATCCTTTACCTTTTGATGTGCCAGTCGCATCGACGATATCGCCAATCGCAAACTGTGTTACATCAATCGCGTCGCCTACCTGTAGACCTTCAGGTAGTTCAGCAACACGAAATTCCCGAATGTGTTTCGGGGTCACTTGAGCTGGTTTTGTATGACCAGCAACGGCCTTGCTCAGGTTCTTACCCTCACCATATGCCACCTGGACTGCGTTGTAGCCGTCGGTTTCGACAGACTTGACCTGAGTCACAGTCACGGGGCCAGCTTGAATCAACGTAACAGGTGTTGCTACGCCATCGTCGCTGATGATTTGGGTCATACCAATTTTGGTACCGAGAAGTGCTTTCATTGCCCTCTTGCTCCCACTTAAAACTCTCGGTGGAAGGCAGTATCTACCGATGTAGACTTACCAATTCACCAAGAGCGAGTTGTTATTACGTAATAAGTTACCTCCTGAATATAGCACACTTTCAGGGGTACGTCAACTAGTTTGTCACTGTTACCACTGGACCATCCGGTTATTGTAATGTTGATTATATTATGGTATAGTTGCGTTGTCCGTGATGCCATGAGGTGTCTTTTGTACGTTCGAGTTAAGGAATGATAATGACTCACCCGCTTTCGGAACCGCTATCACCGCAGCAACACGACCGCGAAGACGATGTCGCCCTGTGTCCAACTGATGACACCGGTAGTGGTATTTGCCCAACGCCGCGTCGTTGCATGGAAAAGCCTCAGTGCGAGTTTGGCCTGGCCCAAAAGCGCTACCACCTCTAGTCCGGATTCCCCTGACCACGTAAATGCGGTCAGGGGTTTCTTCTTTATTGTAAAATTTATAAAAATATGCTATAATTAAACGATGGCACCCCACCGATAGAAAGGCAGCCATTCATGAGTACCTTCACTCCATCCGAACCAATGCCGCAAGTAGTTGCGCGCATCAAACGGAACTACAGTGACATTACGATTCACATCGAGCGATCAAAACGACTCATCACTCTCGATTTTCGATGGTTTCCTGTCGGCAAGTGTGACACCATCGCCCAAGCGGTCGATCCGGATTCCGAGGCACTCCCCTGTACCGACTTTGACAAAGCACGAACACTGCTCATCGAAGCACTCGCCGGCACTCTCGCCGACAAGTCACAGGTCGAACGCATCACTCAAGAGGCCTACAGCATCCAGTTGACATGGAGCAATACTGGTGATCCGTATCAGATCATTTCTGACATCAAGCGCGTATTGGCGACCATGGATATTACGAGCTGCATCTACTAGGCGGCGCCAGCCCTACGACACGTTCGTAGGGCTTTTTCCTTTAGCGCTACTGTTATATCACAATGCCAGCGGGCACAAAATAACTGACAATCGTCACGATAATCAGCACGGCATACCAAATCTTGCGATTCAGCTGATCTTTTTCGATAAGTGAGATACCAATGAGGCCGACAACCGTACCTACAGGGAACCCGCCAAACGGAATACCTTGCCAACTGATCGGCTGAGCAAGTTTGAGCCACATTGTCCCCAATATCACTACAATAATCAATTTCAAAAAATACGCCCCGTCACTTTCGACCAGTACCTTAGGGTGGCGACGCGTAGCAGCAACGGCGCGGTTACGAGCATAGGTACGATGTCGAGGTTTGCGGTCTGTTTGTTTTGATGGCATTTTTACTATGATACCAAGGATGCTCATCGTTCGCAAGGCTGGACACAGGCAAACAAAAAACCTCTCGGATGAGAGGTTTTTTGCAAACGAACTACCCGATTACATGCGAATTTCTGCATCAACACCAGCGGGCAAGCTAAGGTTCTGCAGGCTGTCGATAGTCTTTGGAGTTGCGTTAGTGATATCAATCAGACGTTTGTGAACGCGCATTTCAAAGCTTTCACCACCAGTCTTGTAGACGTGTGGGCTTTTGACTACCGTGTATGTACTGCGGCGAGTTGGCAGTGGCACTGGCCCCGCGATGCTAGCACCGGTACGGATTGCGGTGTCGATAATTTGTTTTGCTGATTGGTCGATGACTTTGTGGTCATAGGCTTTTAGTCGGATACGGATCTTTAGACCTTCGTCTTTTGCCATAATGGTTCTCCCTTTTCGCGGTATCGTAACCTTGGTCTGGTTTTACATTGAGCGTGCACAGCCAAGTTCTCGATACAATTGATAATACTCTGCAATTGTAACATAGATTAACAGATGATTCAAGCAGTATTATTGACTTTTTATACCTTTTGTAGTATAATGCATATCAATTACCCGCCCGGGTAATCGCCGTGGTCATCCCATCGATTAAGAAAGAGGTGTTGTCATGACGATTACACCCGCTGGACCAAAGGCACAAATGATCGCCCTGCGCGTTGCCGAGCAGCAGATTCTGCGGCTCACCGAGTGCCCCTCGACCGAAATCCTCGAGGAGCGCGCGAAAGTACACGGTAGTATCGAAGTCATGGCGTTCAACATGGCAACTTTCAGCGACGAGGTATTCGAGGTGATGAGCCTCGATCACAGCAGAGATTGCTGGGGTGTTGACCATCTGGTCGGCTACATCTTTGCCGAGCGTCGGTCCACCTACAAGGAGTCATATGAGCCTGCCCTCGTCCCTGTTGTATTTGTCGACAACGAAACCGAGGCAAGTCCTTTATCGCTCCGCTGACCACTCAGCGCCCCCTTTATCACGCGACGTCACCATTGGAGACAAATCGTGATAAAGGGGGTTTTAACTTGACTTTAGATACCATAAGTGTTATTATAAAATATGGACCTATCGGACGATAGGTTGCGGTTGCATGATGCAACCATTCACAATCAGGGAGAAGAGTTTTGGTTCTGTTGAACATTGTCAGCGCCACAGCCGGCGACAAGATCGAAGGTGCGTACAGCGTCATTTCGACTGGTGCCACCAAGGTCGCTGAACTCGCTATTGGCGTCGCTGCCATTGGCACCAGCAAGGTCGCTGACGGCGTCGAGTACCTCGTTGATCGACTCAATACCGACCCGAAGGGTTTCGTCGTTCCGCGACGCATCTGGAACGAACAAGTCAAAGACCTCATGGATCCGCGCAGCGGAACGGGGGTTGAAGACAACGGTGTTCTGGTTTACATCACGGACAAGTACCTTCGAGAGATCGCCTCTGCGCTGATTGACGGTCGTCGCTTTGAACTCCGTATCGAGTTCATCGATGGCCAAGATCTACCGTGGAAACTCGCCTACATCGAACGAAAGGCTGAAAAGGAAATCGCCCAGGCGGTTGCGGACAACCCGGCCTTTCCCTCGGACGACAGCGATGATGACTACACTCACAAGGTGGACGTCCTTGCAACGCTGACACACGACAAGGAAGAGGCGAGCAAAACGGTCTATGTGACACTCGACATTGCGCCCCTTGAGGTCGCCACCTCCTAGTTAGTACTAGGGAGCGGTAGATATCAGGGCGAACCACAAGCTCCTCCCTGATATCTACTCCTTTCTCGAACTTATTATCACCAAAAAACCTCCGATTGCTCGGAGGTTTTTGCTATTGGTGGAATTGTTACTATTTTGTAATCTTTGTAACAACACCAGCACCAACAGTACGGCCACCTTCGCGGATAGCGAAGTTCAGACCTTGTTCCATCGCGATTGGAGCGAGGAGCTTCACGTTGAAGGTGACAGTGTCACCAGGCATAACCATTTCTTTGTCAGCTGGAAGCTCAACTTCACCAGTCACGTCAGTGGTGCGGAAGTAGAACTGTGGTTTGTAACCCTTGCTAAATGGTGTATGGCGACCGCCTTCTTCCTTCTTCAGGATGTAGACCTCAGCTTCAAACTCGGTATGTGGAGTGATTGAACCTGGTTTTGCAAGCACCTGACCGCGTTCGATTTGTTCGCGTTCGATACCACGAAGGAGCAGACCGGCGTTGTCACCAGCTTGACCCTTGTCAAGGTTCTTCTTGAAGGCTTCGATACCAGTAACGACTGATTTCTGAGTGTCACGGACACCAACGATTTCAACTTCGTCATTCAGGTTAACAACACCTTGCTCGATACGACCGGTAGCAACTGTACCACGACCCTTGATCGAGAAAACGTCTTCGATAGGCATCAGGAATGGCTTGTCATTGTCGCGTGGTGGCTCTGGAATGTATTCGTCAAGTGCTTTAACGAGTTCCATGATAGCTTCTTCAGAAGCAGCATCACCTTCGAGAGCCTTAGTTGCAGAACCCTTGATGATAGGAGCATCTTCGTCGTAACCGTTCTTTGCGAGTAGTTCGCGGATGTCCATTTCAACCAATTCAACGAGTTCTGGATCAGCGATATCCATCTTGTTCAAGAAGACAACGAGCTTAGGAACGTTAACTTGGTGAGCAAGCAAAACGTGCTCACGAGTTTGTGG
>JASLCP010000001.1 GCA_030151825.1 Candidatus Saccharimonadales bacterium | reverse complement strand
ACGATACCGACTGTTTCAAGATCTCCAGAGACGTCAAGCTTATTGATCGCGTCGCGGAGGTCCTGGGACAGTGCTGTAATAGATAGATCTGTTGCCATATATTCTCCTTATATCTTGCTTGTTTTTAGTTGGTTCAGTCGTCCACGAAGGGTCGCGTCGAGTCGTTCATCAGCTGTATCGATACGAACACCGCCAATCAGAGTAGGGTCAACACTCGTGTGGATCATCACTTTTTGAGCCTGTTTGGTAGTTTTCAAAAATGCCTCGATGGCCTTTTTGCTTTCGGCCGATAGGTCAGTTGCACTGGTCACATCAGCACTCACGACGCCACGCGCCGCCAAGGCAGAAACAGTATCGCGGGCAATCAAATCAGCTTCGCGCTCGCGACCCGATTCAACCAAATAGGCAGCAATCTGTTTGTTGATATCACGTCCTGCAATCAGCTCATCAGCCCACATGCTCGCGATTTTACGACGACTGAGCTTACTCATGACTTACTTCGCCTCCTTGACAGCCGATTCGATGATCTTCTTGTCGAGCTTGGCGTTGGCGATGTTGCCGATGACTTTTTCGGTTGCCATCGCCACTAGGTCGATAGTATCGTTATGCAACGCCTTACGGGCAGCTACGATGTCTTTTTCGAGCTGATCATGAGCGTCTTTGACAATTTTATCGGCACGCGCTTTGGCTTTGGCATCGCTGGCCTCAATCATAGCAGCCGCTTCATCCTTGGCAGTCGTGACAATTTCTTTGGCCTCTTTGCGAGCTTCCTTCAGGAGCGTTTCGACATCTGCCTGCGCACTAGCCGCGTTCTTTTCGGCAGCTTCGGCAGCTTTGACACTTGCCTCGATCTTTCGTTCACGCTCATCGATGATGCGCATAAATACTGGATAGACAAACTTGCCAAGTAGCCATACAAGCAGCAAAAAAGCAACGATCTGGAATACCAACAGCATCCAGTCGATTCCCAACGCACCGAGAATACCGCCATCAGTCGATGACTCACTCGAAGCAAACTGCATTAATGGTGCAAAATATTCCATAGATGCTCCAAATTAGCTTTTTGCGATAAATGCTACGACAATACCAATGATCGCAAGGGCGTCAGTAAAGACAATCGCCGTGATCATCAATGTGCGGATATCACCCAATTTCTCTGGATTGCGACCAAGTGCGTTTAATGCCGCTGCACCGATAAAACCGATACCGAGTGCCGCACCAAGTGCAGGTAGGGCGTAAGCAAGTCCAAATGCTAGTTGTTCCATGTTAGTTGTAACTCCTTTTAATTATTACCTAGATTATATATCACTCTCTGTTAATCTGCCACTGCAGCCTTTGTTGAGGTATCAGCAGGGGAGTGATCAAGAGAAGTGAGCGATGGTTCGGCATGATCGCCGTGGGACTGAACAGCCAGTGACGTAAAAATAACGGTCAGGACAAAGAACACGTACGCCTGGATAAAGCCGATGAACAGCTCGAAGACCATGACTAGCGGCAAGGCAAACGCCGCCGCAAATCCGGTCAAGAGCAATACCACCATCAACAAAATCTCGCCAGCAAACGCGTTGCCGAACAGACGGAACGATAGGGCAATATGGCGAGAAAATTCACCAATAAACTCGAGGATGCCTTCGAATGCACCAATTGGGTCTTTGAATGGATTACGAAGGTAGCGACCAATGTTACCAGCCCAACCATGAGCACGCACCGCATAAACTTGCGCCGTCACCATTGTAATCAGCGCCAGTGCAAAGGTGAAATTGAGGTCAGCCGGTAGTCCTCGGAAAAGCGGCTGTCCATGCCAAGTCAAAATACCGACACCCGGAATAACCGCCATCCAATACGTTGCGAGCACGACAAAGAACATCGTAATTGCCAGCGGAAATAGTCGACGCGCGACTTGCTTATCGCCAATGATTTCTTCGGTTTGGCTCAAAAAGCCTTCAAACGCCCATTGCACCAAGCCGACCAAAAAGTTCTTTTTACCACCACGTTTGAGTTTATGTGCGACATATACCAATACTGCTACCGCTAGAAGTGTGCCGGCACCACCAAGCACCATCGAATTGGTAATTGCTAGCGGCCCAACATGAAACAGCGTTTCAGCAGCCAAACTCGTGTGTAGATTTTCCATAAGGTATAGTTATGATACTTTCCGTAATTGCTTCTTTATCAGGAACCCTGCGATGACTGTGCCGATACCAATTCCGACAATCAGCCCCCATGGTTTCGTCCCCATGTGATCATCGACATAGACACCGGCGAGCAGCAATCCAATCGTTGGAACAAACATGCGCCATGTGGTGTCACCGAGATCGCCAAGCAATAAAACGACCGACGATTTATTTGTCGGTGGCGTCTCCGAATCACCTGGTTTCTGGGATGAGGTACCCATCTGATTGTTATAGTAGCAAACTCTGGGCGTTCTCTCAAGTGCCTAGCTGCAAAGAAAAACGCCTATGGCGAGAAGTGCAATCGTTCATGCATTTCTCGCCATAGGCGGGTGGTCAGAAGTCAAACTCCAGCGGGGTCGGCGCCGGTGCGCCATGACCACGAGGCTTAGCCTCCTTAGATTCGCCGATCTGCTCAAGTGCGTCGGCGGTTTCGTCCTTCAGCTCGTTCAATTCCACGGGCTCTTCAGTGTGGTGCGGTTCGTAGCCACGAGGTCTCCGCCTGAAAATGCTCATCGTCTACTCCTTTTAAGAGGCGTCTGATAGAAACGAGTCAAGCTTATCAATAATATTGATAAATGTCAACTCACTTGTCTGGTGATGTTCAAAATACCGACGCAACCGCTCCTGCTGGCGCGGTGTGTTACCCTTACGATCAGTCTGCTGCGAGACCGGAATGACACTTGGCCAGTAGGTCGCCCAAAACGATGGCGGCAGCGAATCGTCACAGTATGCCGCAAAATCGCTGAGCACCGAAAATCCGATGCGTGCGTGTGGTAGTCCCAGCTCGGCCGCCAAATGAACACGATTAGTCAGGTTATTGTCGGTCAACGCGTACTGACTAATTTTGACCATGATCGCCGTCGATAGATGAGCAATATCTTCAAGTCTCCGCTGAAGATACTCTGGGTCAGCCTGCATTCGCCGTTGCACTGCCTCCAAGCTCTCACCCCACAAAACATAGCGATCAAACACGTCATTATATGCTTCTTTCACGATCGAGCCCTCATGGCTGCTCCCTTGATTAGGGGTAAAAAAGAGCTTGTATATTGCCGCGTCAAGCCCTGGATGATCAACAGCCATCTGCTTAATTATCTGCATAATATACGGATAGATTACTTCGCTATATACCCGTTCCTTTACCTGATCACCAAGGAGCATATCACTCTGCAGCGTATCAATAACCAAGGGGTTACCCAACGAGTACCGTACTACCTCACGGGCGCTTTGCGGCACATCATAACACACTGTGAGCGGTACGCTGAGTTGCAGGTGAGGAATGTCGGCACGTTCATAGAGCAGCAGCGACGCGTTATTCACATCATCAGCTCTCTCTCGCCACAAACCAGCCGTACCGTCCATATTCGGATCAACCTGTATCCACTGATCGTCCTCAATTTTGGCATAGATAGCCGCGTGAAATCCCGTATCGGCATACACCTCGTCGGTAATCGTCGTAATCGCTTGGCGGTATTTGTCACGCACCAAAGCGGGTGATGACCCCCGATCAAGCTCATCATTCAGCAAATTCATCAGTGACTGCGCCGTTCCAAAATCAGCTCCTTGCATCACCCCAGCATGCAAATATTTAGCACCGGCTTTTTCGAAAAAACTCGCCGCCAAAATCGACGTCATCAGACAGGTGGGGCGAAGCTCATTATTTGGATACACACCCGTCAGTTTTGGAGATAATCGAGCAGGATGGTAAAACGTCCTGCCACGATCATTATTTATTTCATCGTCGTATTTGCCGGCAAGGTCAATACGTATCGTCTGACTACCGGGTTCTTGGGAAATCCGACTATCATCAAATACCATTTTGGACAATCGTTCATCCAGCCAACAAGCCGCTTCGACTTTTTGGTCGCGCGTGCCGTATTTAAATAGCTCAACTTGTTTGTCAGCACCTTCACCAAGCACCATAAACGCCTCGTCGATTAATTGCTTTCCGAATTGCTCGACTCTTTGGATGATCGACATATCGGCTGTATCAACGAAATCTCCTGGTGAAAGCAGAGGTGCAAGATGTGTATTATCCGTCGACCCGTCATAGCCCATCCACGTTTCGTACGCCGCGCGGAGACCTAGGATGCCGTACTGTGCGATCACTTTTTGATCCGTTGTTAGCTCTTTT
Source organism: Candidatus Saccharimonadales bacterium (assembly GCA_030151825.1). GTDB lineage: Bacteria > Patescibacteriota > Saccharimonadia > Saccharimonadales > Saccharimonadaceae > JASLDG01. Next base: position 4,260 of record JASLCP010000001.1, on the reverse strand, counting down.
ATAGGTGGTGTTTCGAGCGGGGCAGTCAAGCAAGCGTCAGCCGCCAGATCAAGTAACGCATCAAACCGCCGTCGCGTATCATAATACTCGGCCGCATCAATAATATCGTTGAGGGTCTCTATCGGGTAGCTCGGTCTCTCGTTTGCCATAAATTGGTATCTATGGTATAATAAAAAGATAGAGTTGTCAAAATAAATACAATGCCTCGAAGAAACCACACCCCACCACATCAGCCATTTCGCCGCATCAACCACGAGGCAGGTAAAAAACGCTTTCCGACCAGACAAGCTGCCGAAAAGGCCGCCGAACATCAAATGCTTGTAAAACCCGACCTCGAACTATTTGTCTATAAATCCGACCTCGATGGCGGGTGGTATCTGACACGCAGCGCCTCCCACCAAAAGTAGCTCCGTTGCGTCGTTTTTGCTATGATAGATATATTGCTATAGCGAGGGATATTTGCTATACTATATATAGTAATAAACGAGGGTATTTAGTCATGAGCGATACAGCGACACCACAAATCACGGTTTATAGCACCACCTGGTGCGCATTTTGCCACACCGAAATGCAGTGGCTTGACCACCTTGGAATTCCGTATGTTGCCAAGGATATTGAGGCAGACAAAGAGGCCTACGAAGAGCTGATGGGCAAAGTGGGCGGCGACTTCCGCGGCGTACCCGTCACCGACATCGCCGGTGACATCGTCCTCGGGTTTGACCGACCAAAGATCCAGACGGCAATCAAAACACACGACATCCAGCCGGTGAGCGCGTAGGAGAGTCAAACAAAAATAACAAACATCCCTCGGTACTATCCGAGGGATGTTTGTTATTGCATTTTCTTCTGCATCTTTATCTTGAGCGCTTTGAGCTTTTTCTTGCGTGCACGCTTGATATCGGCGCCATGCCAACTGCGGTGTTTTGCCATTAATTTCTCCTTATTCGTCAGCTATTGTACCATACTATCAGGGGCGCCGTCACTAGCTAGGCGCCAATTGTCACGACATCGCCGCCGAGGGCTTTGCGGAAGTAGCCATCGTGGCTGACATAGAGCACCGCACCGGCATATTTCTCGAGCGCCGTCTCTAGCTCTTCGATTGATGGCAAATCCAAATGGTTGGTTGGTTCGTCCAAGATTAGTAGTTGCGGATCGTTTGCCAGCATACTAATCAGCTGGAACCGGGCTTTTTGTCCACCCGATAGCTTGGACAAAGGAATTGCTCCATCACCCTCGGTAAACAAATAATTACTCATCAAGTTTCGCACCTTGGTCCCGCTAATCGACAATTTTTTGTCCAAATACATCTGTTCAATCGCCTCGGCTAGCGATAGATCAAAATACGTCGGCGACACTTCTTGTTCGTACACGCCGATGCGCATATGTTTGTCCAAGATAATATCACCACTAAAACGCGTCATCGAATCATCGCCCAGCAGTGCCTTAATCAGCGTCGTCTTGCCGGCACCGTTACGGCCGCGCAGCTCCATTGATTCACCCTCGCGGAGGTCGATATTCGCCCCCGAAAACAGGGGAGTATCACCATAACCGAGACTCACATCTTTGGCGTTCACCAAAATATGCTTGCTCCGTGATTCGTCCGATGCAATATTCATGCGAATGTTACGTGCCTTGAATTTATCGTACTGCGCTGCCGTTTTATAATTCAGTTGCGCCGCCGACTCTTTGTCAATCCAAAAGGTCGGTTTTTCTTTTTGCTGTAACTCGGCTAGTTCTTTGCGTGATTCGTTTTCCAGTCGTTTGAACTTTTGAATCGTGCCGGGGTTGCGTGATTTTTCTTTCAATCGCTGATAATCCAGCACTTTTGCCTTTAGATTAACGATACGTTTTTCGATCATCTCAAAATCGTTCATCTGGGTACCGGTCGTGACGGCATTTTGTTTCAGATAGGCGTCGTAATTTCCTTTGTAACTGACATTTTCGCCGTCTTTTAGTTCGACAATGCGGTCGACCTCATTCAATACATCACGATCGTGGGTAATTACCAACATCGCCTCGCGCGCTTGGCGCATCCAGTTGACGTATTGCTCTTTGGCGACGTAGTCCATGTGGTTAGTCGGCTCGTCCACCAATGCGAGGTCAGCATCCGAATGCATGATTTTAACCACTTCGACCAGACGTTTTTGCCCACCAGATAGTGTTGCAAACGCTCGATGCGCAACGCCACTCAGCTGAAAATTATCGAGTTCGCGTTCGATTTGTTCTTCAATCTGGTAAAAGCCTTTGTCGTCGAATCGTCCCAGCGCCGCCGTATATTCCTCGATTTTTTTCATGTCGTCGCCCATCGTCAGGGGATAGGTTTCGATAATGTGCGACAGCTCTGCATATTCAGGTAAGCCGGCGAGCACATATTGCAGCACTGTTGTGTCTCCCATGTCGTGATGCTCTTGTGCCGTCGAAACTACGGTCACGCCACGCTTAAAAATAATGTCACCAGTAAAATCTTTGTCCGTTCCGGCAATAATGCCAAATAAGGTTGACTTACCGATCCCATTTCGTCCGACGACACCCACTTTTTCGCCATCATCAATCGAAAACTTGATATTTGACATCAAGATTTTAGGCCCGAACGATTTTTCGGTGACAGTTATATCGGCGATCATCTCTGCTTAGTATACCAGATGTTGCATTTTCTTCCATCAGTGCTATAGTTATACCACTATCCGCCCACTATCAGAGGAAAGAGGGGATACGCACATGTCATCTATCTCTGTCGAAAACGGCATGATTACATTCGAACTGGCACCGGACATTCATCGTCACATCCAAGACACTCCGCCCGAGGAACGTGCCGGAGTGATCAACTACATCGTTGCGCTTCTTAAACAAGCGGGTGAACCGACAGTTCGTAGCTCACTCCGTATCCCACATCCGCCCCACATCTCATCCGCCAGGCGGTAATGAAAGGAGGTGTATCATGTCATTTCTTACCGAAGCCGAGGCTCCCGTTGGCGCAACCATCATTGCACTTTGGGATGCTACCATTGGGCGACTTATCGGGCTGCTTGCTCGTATCGTTTCGCCTGAGGAGGTCGACGAGGGATAGCCATCTCTTGCCGCTGAAAAGCTGTCGAAGTCGAGCCAGGCTCCTTCGCTCCGTTTCGGCGGCTTTTTATGTCCGGAGTAACGTGTATACTAGAGATATGACAGATGGCAGTACCCTCACGCTCTCGCACGGTACCGTGCATTACTGGGAATATCATACCGACAAACCCCGCACATTAGTGCTGATTCACGGGTTTCGTGGCACACATCACGGCTTAGCGCGCATTGCCGAGCAGCTTGGTGAATACCATTTAATCATTCCTGATTTACCTGGATTTGGCGCAAGCGCTCCCTTTGCCGACGCGCCGCATTCGCTTGATAATTACGTTACCTTCGTCCGCGACCTGCTTGATGGGTTGCAGCTAAAAAAACCAATTATCGTTGGCCATTCATTTGGCAGCATCATTACCAGCCATTTTGTCATGCAGTATCCTGATGCAGCTGAAAAACTCATTCTTATTAACCCTATCGGTGCACCGGCACTACAGGGGCCACGAGGCGTCATGACTCGCTTGGCAATTGGCTATTATTGGCTGGGGCGCAAGTTACCACAGCGAGCTGCCAAACGCTGGCTCGGTGCGCCGCCCATCGTCAAAATCATGAGCATCACCATGGCGAAAACCAAGGATAAAGAGACACTGCGCTATATCCACGATCAGCATAAACAGCACTTTAGTAGCTTTGCATCGCCTCAAGTTGTCGCCGAATCGTTCCGTACTTCTGTCGAAAACGACGTGTCACATGTCGCAAGCGATATTCAGCTGCCGACGCTGCTGATCGCCGGCGACAAAGACGACATTACTACATTGGCAAAACAGCGCGAGTTACAGCAAAAACTCCCCAACGGAGAGTTACACGTCATCGATAATGTTGGCCACTTGATTCACTACGAGACACCTACAGAAGCTGCTGAGGCAATACGGGCGTTTTTATCGAAATAACCTGCCGATAAATCTCTTCAAATCGATCGAGGGTATGCGCGATATCGTGGGTCGCCGCGATATCAAGGCTGGCTTTACTATACTTTTTTTGTAGCGCAGGTGAGGACAAAATAGTATCAAGTGCCGCGGCAATCCCGTCAGCGTCGTCTTTTTCGCACAGTATCCCGTTAATCCCATCCTGGCACAGCTCTGATAATGCGCCGGCATCAACCGCAACGGCCGGCTTGCCACTCGCCATCGCCTCCAAAAGGGC
>JASLCP010000035.1 GCA_030151825.1 Candidatus Saccharimonadales bacterium | reverse complement strand
AAATCATTGATGGTCTCGATCCAGCAAAAGGTGAAGATGCTTTTACGATAACGTACTACGACAAAGCTGGCAACGAAATAAAGAACATCCTCCAAAATCCTGATGGCACAACAGTGCCGAGTTACGGAAACTTTCCACTGACTCGGTCGATCGGCATTAAACTAGCACTCCGATCTAAAGAGGTCAGGGGTACGCAAACTATTTCGCTCAATAATGGGATGCGAATGACATTTCGAACAGAAACAAATATTTCACCGCCAGAAATAGAGAAACCATTCGTGCCAATGGGAGTAATGGCGGGTCCAGGTGGTCTTGATATGCAAATGGCCAGTATTAACGGCGGGGAGATATACGTTAAAGGTAAACTATCAATGAATCTTTCTGACAAAATTGGCGGCAATAAAGCGCCGTATGGCAAAGCAAGCGCAACGCCTGACTCACCGTTTTATAATGCGACTCTTACGGGGCCAGTCAAAGTAAACGTCTCGAACATCGGCTGCGGCACTGGAGCCACCTATCCGCAACTATGTACCGGACAGCCAATCACTGGTATCTATTGGGGCACTGGCAACGGTAATAATGACGAAATTTATGGCAATGTATGCGCCACCGGACAAACGACAACCAACATTATCTTCCCATTTGGGGTAATGGACAAGGGGCTCATAGCTGGTTGCACCCCGCCAATAATTGAACTCCCTACATTCAATAAAGCGTCGTTCATTACCACTAAAGCATCGGCGAATACAGCAAGTAGCACTACAGCAGGCTGTGACGGTGCTTTTGGCTGGGCGGGGTCAGCAGTATGGGAGGACGGTTATACTTACACCGGTGATATATCGACAGGGCCTTTTTGCCAGATCACGCTACGAGGAAACATATATGTTACTGGCAACATTAAAACCGACTCTGCGACAACACTTACTGTAGCAGAATCTGTCGGCAAGAACCGACCGGTTATCGTGACAAACGGCAAGTTCACCATGACGGGCATTGGCGGTGTATCAAAAATCATACCGAATAGCTACGGAACGACACCAATCATTATTAGCTTTCAGTCAACAAACGTCTCTGGTTGTTCGAGTAAGCCAGATTGTACAAACCTCTCTCCGGCAGATCTTTACTCAACAGTCTCGACACTTAGCGGATCATCGAATTCTCCAATTACACTCAATTGGACGTATGCACCCGCCTCAACATTCTACTCTTATTTCGGCGGGTTCTATTCGGACGGCTATACAACAACCGGTGCAATTGCTGGACAAAAAGTGAGTCTTGGTTACGGTAGCTGGGTACTACAAAACGGCAGTTTCTAAGCCTAAATAACAATACCGCCACCCAGGCAAACATCACCGTCATAGACAACGACTGATTGCCCCGAGGCAATAGCACGCAGAGCATCAGCAAGGTGCAAGATATCACCAGTAAGCGTCGCTGGTGCGAGCGCCGCGCGGTGGCGAATCCGAATTTGATACTCACCATCACTAGGATACGAACCATCGATCCAGTGGGTCGCTCCGAGTTCAATATCATGACGCCATAATGCCTCGTCCTGCAAATTGGTCGACACATAGACTTCATTTTTATCCATGTCTTTGCCGACAACATAGTATGGCAGGCCGCCACCAATATTCAGCCCATGACGCTGGCCAATCGTATAAAAAATCGCGCCGTCATGCGTACCCAATGCTGCGCCCGTTTGCCGATCAATAATCGCACCCGGCGCTGTCTGGACATACTGACTCAAAAACTCTCGAATCCCCACTTGTCCAACAAAACAAATGCCCATACTTTCTTTTTTGGTTGCGGTATACAGGCCTCGTTCTTTAGCTAGTTCACGCACCTGTGGCTTGGTGTAGCCACCCAGTGGAAAGAGTGTTTTTTGCAGCGCATCTTTGGTGACGCGATACAAAAAGTACGTTTGGTCTTTGTTATCATCAACAGCCTTTAGTAACTTACCGTTTTTGGTCTGCGCGTAATGCCCCGTGGCAATCATGTCGGCGCCATCGGCGAGGGCTGCCTCCAAAAAGAGCTTAAACTTCACTTCTTGGTTACACATAATATCCGGGTTTGGAGTGCGCCCTTCGCGGTAGGTCTCGATCATATAGCCAACCACTTTGTCGCGGTACGCCTCTTCAAAATCAAAGACCTTAAAATCGATTCCCAATTGGACCGCCACGCGTTTTGCATCGGCCAAATCATCGGCCCATGGACACTTCATACCTGGCAAATCTTGGCTCCAGTTTTTCATGTAGATACCTGTGACATCATAGCCTTGTTCGACCAGTAGCGCCGCGGTTACCGACGAATCAACACCACCGCTCATACCAACATATACTTTTGTCATTAGCGGCCACCTCCTGCATAAAAAATAACGATTTTAACACATTCACTGAGTGCCAAATACCACCCACTCGGCGTTGTCCACCACCATGGAGACCATTGATTGTCAGTTGGGACCGGGTGGTTGACAATACGCACATGATTGCCAGCACGCGAACCAAATTCAAGCCCAGCACGGCGCTGATGATACGCAGAGGTTACCAAAATCACCGAATGAATGTCATTACTCGTGAACAAATCGTGCGTATTGACTGCGTTCTGCTTGGTCGTCTCGGACGTCTCATCAAGAATAATATGAGTCTCCGAAACACCTTCTTCGATAGCCTGACGCCGCATCGCCGCGGCATTACTTGGGCCTGTCTTGTCAGCGGCTGCACCAGAAAAGATTAATTTATCGGCCCAGCCGTTTTTGAACAAACGAATCGCCTCCTGCGTACGCGCACGGGTATCGCCACCGCTAATCGCCACGACGGCGTCGACCTTTTGACAGTCAAACTTGTCAGATTCAGGAATGTCACCGCACGTACTCATGCCGTCAGGGGCTAAATAAATCGACAGTCCGACAACAACAATAATGCCAGCCGCGATAATCGCAATAATGGCACGCACTATCGCTTGCTCCTAGCTGTTTCTTTTTTGATGGCATCGATGATGAGTTCGGCTGCACGTGTCGTATTTTCGGGCGTTGACAAGGTACCAAGACTAAGGCGCAAGCTGCCGTCAGCGGTTGCATCATCCATCCCGATGTTGGTCAGGACGTGCGAGCGCGTGCCTTTATTAGCGGCACAAGCGCTCCCAGTCGCGACATACACTTGTTGTGACTCAAGCATAAAGACTACTCGTTCGGCATCAATCCCAGGAAACGATACATGTAAATGACCAGATAGCCTGTGCTTTTTGTGACCTGATACAACAGCATCAGGTAGCTCGCTCGTAATCGCACGCTCCAGCTGGTCACGGAGTTGCTGCAGGCGCACCGATTCGGATTTGCGATGTTTGTCAGCTAGCATCATAGCACAGGCAAAGCCTACTGTCCCGGCGACGTTTTCGGTACCACTACGTAAACCACGTTCTTGGCCGCCACCGACAATGTGCGGCGTTACTACCACATGACGACCAACGTAGAGCAGGCCAACTTGCTTGGGCCCATAGACTTTTGCGGCATTTATCGTCAGCAAATCAACACCTAGTCGACCTACGTGCACATCAAGCACACCAACGCCCTGCGACGCATCGCTATGCAAAAAAAGCGGCGTCGTATCACCACGCGCTGCTCGCTTGGCCCGCTCGTCTCGCACCACTTGTGCGATATCCGACAATGGCTGAATCGTGCCAATCTCGTTATTGGCGAGTGCAATACTCACTAATTGTGTTGCCGGCGTCATTGCTGCGGCAACAGCCTGGGGTGATACACGACCGCGCTCGTCAACCGTCACCAATGTATGGTCGTACTGTGCGGCGGCTGCAAGGACGGCATGATGCTCAATCGCGGCAGTGACAACATGAGCACCGTCAGGTACAACACCGCGAAACGCCAAATTAATCGATTCGGTCGCGCCGGCCGTCATAACAATTTCGTCGCCGGTTGCCCCAATGATACGGGCAATTGTTTGTTTGGCCGCCTCATAATCATGGCGAACGGTAAGTGCCGGTGCATACGGACTCGACGGATTAAAAAACTGTTCCGAAAAGTATGGCTGCATCGCCGCAAGAACCCGCCGATCCATAGGAGTCGCGGCAGCATGGTCCAAATAGATCATTTCTGCGGGTGTCGTCATTGTCATTCCTTTATTTATTATAGCAAAAACACTATGCCGCTGCGTATGCAGAAAGTGACTGTCCGGTTACCGGGTCGCGGTGATAAATATCGCGAGCCACGCGTTCGTAATACAGCCGTGTCGATATCATAAAATTCTCAAGCTCTTCGCCTTCGATAAAGCTATAGCGCGCACCTTCTTGCGCCTTCAGGACGCCATTGTCATGAATTTCGTATCGAGTCGTTGATGTCTGATGCTTACCCAGCTGATCACGCCATTCCTCATACCAGATCCACGTATCGCGGTCGAGGTTAAAGAATTCGCGGCGATGGCCACGTGGCAACTCGCCAAACAATGAACCACCAATTTCGCTTTCCATTTGAATCAGCTGGCGAATACTGGGAGGGCCCGTGATCTGCTGCTTTTTTCTTTGTGGCAAGCCGATTGATATATCATCCGTACCAACCAGTAATTCGAAGGTTTTTTTCAAAAATCCTGGCATCACTCTACGCTCCGTAACTTTCACGGAAGTGCTGCAAGCGGTCGCCAATATTTCGTAGTGCATCAGCCTGCGCTTTACGTGTTTCGACTGCCGCATGGGCAATTTCATAGGCAGCATCAGACGCCTCTTGCGTGTCTCGTGGCTCTACGGGCCGATCCGCCACGATATCGTCTGACGACAACATCTGGTGCTGATCAGCCGAATAGTGTTCATGTACCTCCTCAAGCGCAGTAGTAGCCTCAAGCTCCCGACGAAGAGCGTCGGGCATGGTAGTCGATGACGTCATGGTATTGACTGGTGTCATAAAACGGAAAACCTCACTGGCGTTATATGTGCTTATTTGCTTAGAGAAGTGTGTGTATTAGAATGCGAATAACGCATGGGCATTTGCTGTCGTTGTTGCTGCGATTTTCTCGAGCTCAACGCCGCGTATGGTTGCATGATGTTTGGCAACATACTCAACAAATACTGGCTCATTCATAGTACCACGTTTTGGCACCGGCGTCAAGAATGGGGCGTCAGTTTCAAGGAGTAATCGCTCAAGCGGGATCGACGCAAACATGTCTTGCTTGTCACGCGCGAACGTCGAAATACCATTCACCCCAATATATAGTCCTTTTTCGAGCGCTTTTTCCAGGTTGACTGGCAGGTCAGTAAAACTATGCAATACCCCCGAAATCCCCGAAAAGTTATCAAAAATCGGCCAAAAATCATCATATGCCTCACGCACATGAAAACTCACCGGCAAATGATAGTCCTGCGCCCACTGCAATTGCTGCTCGAGCGCCGCAATCTGCACCTCTCGCGGTGAATGATTGTAATAATAATCAAGCCCAATCTCGCCGATACCGATCACTTTTTGCAGCTGTTCACCCAGCAACTTTCCAATCTCACTAACTCCATCCTTTGCCTCGTGCGGATGCACACCAACAATCGCCCATACTTGGTCGTGTGCCGCGGCAAACTCCACCGCCCGCCGCGAATCATCCTGCCGTGTCCCGACACATAGCATCGCCACACTCGTGTCACGCGCTCGTCCATATGCCGCCTCGGCAAGCTCGGGGGTAAAAAATTCGTGATCGTGAATATGGCAGTGGGTATCGATTAACATACTTCTAGCATATCACTGATACGCAAGCAGTGCGCCGACCACTGGACTTACCAAATCATCATACGGCTCGCCCCGCGTGAGTCGATCACGCACTTCTGTCGAACTAATATCCGTCGTTTGCACCGTAAGCCGCGTCGCGCGAGCACCCAGGTCGACCGTACCCACCCCTGGTCGCTCGATCACCAACATGTCCAAATGATCAAATAGCCACTGCCCGTGGTTCCAGTCGCGCGACCAACACTGATGTACGGTTGCAACAATTAGTGTCAGCTCTGGCCGCTTATGAAGTCTTGGAAGGCTTGCCAGCTCGTGGATCGGGCGTATGTTGATAAATCTTTGGATACAGCATACCTTCTGGCATTTTGACGACACCTGTCTCGAACATCGTATGAATCACTTCTGATGTATGCGGCATAAATGGCACCAACATGTCGGCGATTTGTAACAATGACCCAACTGATTGACCAAGAATTTCTGATAGATGCTCTTCAGCCTCGGGATCTTTGTCGCGCTGCTTGGCGACTTCCCATGGTTTGACGTTTTCGAGATAGCGATTAAGGCTGCGGACTGCTGCCCAGACATGGTCGAGCGCTTCGTTAAACTGCAGGGCCTCCATGGCTTCGTGATATGGTTTCATATCGTGTTCGGCTTGTCGTGCATCGCCAATCACACCCGCCTGATACCGCGTAATCATCGCCGCCACGCGCTGAACAACATTACCAAGGTCATTTCCCAGTTCGGTATTATAAGCTGTTTCAAACTTTTCCCAAGTAAAATCACCGTCATCCTGTGTTGGGATGTGGCGAGAAAAGAAATAGCGAAAAGCGTCGACGCCATACGTGTCGATAATTTCGTTTGGATCAATGACGTTGCCAACCGATTTGCTAATCTTGGCGCCACCAATATTCACAAAGCCATGTACCAATAATTTGCGTGGTAACGTCAGCCCAAGGCCAAGCAGCATCGGCGGCCAAATCCCTGCATGAAAACGGAGAATGTCTTTGCCAATTACCTGCACATCAGCCGGCCAAAAATCTTGCCAGCCTTCCTGGTCGGGATAGCCCAGTACGGTGATGTAGTTTGCCAGTGCGTCAAGCCAGACGTACATTACTTGGTCGGTGTCGCCGGGGACGGGGATACCCCAGCTGAGGCTCTTTTTGGGACGACTAATGCTGACGTCTTTGAGGCCGTCTCTCATTAGTTCCAAAAATTCCTTTTTGCGGAATTCCGGTACGATCTGCATCTTACCGCTTTCGATCGCTTCGCGAACTTGGTCGGTAAATGCGCTGGCTTTGAGGTAATAGTTTTCTTCGCTAATGCGCTCATACGGCTTTTGGTGATCAGGGCAAACACCGCCAGTTATTTCGACTTCTTTGTCGGTAAAGAAAGCTTCGTGACCAGTACAATACCAGCCTTCATAGCTGTTCTTGTAAATATACGGTTGCAACTTTTGCCAAATATATTGTACGGCCGCCTCGTGATGAGGGTCGGTGGTACGAATAAAATCGGTTTGCTGGGCGCCAACCTTTTCGATCAAATCTTTAAAGTTACCGACCATTTGATCAGTGTATTCTTTTGGCGTGATGCCTAGTTCGGTCGCCTTGGCGGCGATTTTGTTGCCGTGTTCGTCGGTACCTACCTGAAACCTGACGGTGCGGCCATTTTGTACTTGATAACGTGTCCAGATGTCGGCCAAGAGATAATCAAGCGCATTGCCAATATGCGGCTTGCCGTTGACGTACGGAATAGCAGTGGTGATGTATAAGTTTTTTCCCATTATCCCCTATTATACCAGATTTGCTAGTGTGAAGTTAGCGGCCGTTGTTATTGGACCAATCGGTCGCGATGTCAAAACCATGTGGATGGCGAGCGACAAACCCACCGGTGTCATAGACTTTACCCAGTCCCATACTCGTTTCGACAATTGAACAACGCGGATAATTGCCAAGATGCGCCGCGATCAAAATGTAGCCATCCTTATCAACCTTGGCACCGTCCGGACGAATCGTATAATCGCCACCACCACACGCTTGCATCACCATATTCATCGGTAGGTCATAGTAGGTTTCGCGGTGCGTCACCCCCTTGCTATCAGTAAACATATTGGCACCCTTGCTGCGACTCAAGCCAGTCGTCTTGAGTCCGATGACTTCAACCTGTTTCTTCGGTTCTTTCGTCACGATATTTTGAATTTCTGTACGCGAGATCTCTTTGCCAGCATTCATAACGATTTCATAGGTGATGGTCCGCATACCATTTTGACCGGCCGATTGGATTTCGCGGTAGCCGACTGGACGGGTCATGTCATAGACTTTTTCGCTTACAAATGGCAATGGCTGATCGACGGTAATCGTCTGCTTGCCGTTACGCCACAGTTCGATCGTCATGCCAGCAGTGATAGGCGTTTCGACCGGTACCGACAGATAATCGCCCGCGCCGAGAGTAATCTTTTTTTGCGCCAGCATCTCGCCAACTGTTTGAGCCTGCGTATAGGCAGACATGGTTTTTCCATACAACACAAAGGTAAATGGTGTCGCTCGTGTAATCATTAGTTCGATACTCGCACCTTCGGCAACAATATCATCAGTCGGTAGCAATTTGGTCGTATCTTCGTCACGAAGCGTGATGCCAGCGCTTGAGGCAATTTTGTCAGCTGTTTGGTACGGCGTCATGATCTTTTCGCGAATCATGCCATCGGCCACAACAACAGGGCGAGCGCGATAGATATTGACTTGGTATCCACTGTCAACCAGCGTCTCATTAAGTTGCGGCTCGACGGCATCGTGCCTGTCAAGCGATACATTGGCATCACGGAGTACCTGACGTACCGACGAAGCTTTTGTAAGCAGGACCTTCTCTTCACCACGATCGTGAATCGTCACAAATCGCTCGCCATCCTTAGGCTGCGATGCATACACATACGATACGGTAATTGCCGACAAGCACGCCATAACAGCAATAGCTAACGCAATCACCGCGCGTGAAGTGCTGAAAAAATAATAAAGACTATTTTTGGCCATAATATAGCCACCTCAGTGACTATATAGTAGTATACCAAATTGTCGCCAAATTGCGCCACTGTTCAAGCGAAAGATCTTCGGCGCGATAGTCCGGAGAGATGGCTGCCTGGTCAAGCAATGTTTCGACGGCCGACTTTGAAGTACCTAATCCTCCGGCGAGACTCGAGCGCAGTTTTTTGCGCTTGGCACTAAATCCAGCTTTGACGATGCGAAAGAATGCTTTTTCTTGACTTGGTGTCACAAGTGGCTTGGGACGTGTCCGTAATATCACCACTTGCGAATCAACCTTTGGTGGTGGCGTAAAGAATTCGGCCGGTACCACGTCACCAAGGCTTGCCTCGGCGTATACCTGTGCACTTACCGCCAGAATACTCATATCTCCTGGCCTCGCGGCGATACGTTCGGCAACTTCTTTTTGCACCAATAACACTGCAACAGACGGCTTATTTTCGGCGGTCATCAAATGCTGCACAATTTTGCTGGTGATATAGTAGGGCACGTTGGCAACAACTTTATAGCCTTTCGGCAGACTACTCAGATCATACGTCAAAATGTCATGATGAACTACCTGCAGCGTGGTACCAGGAAATTGACTGGGAAGTTTTTTTGCAAGGTCTTCGTCAAACTCAACTGCAATAACCGATTTCGCCCGTCGCAACAATTCGGATGTTAACGTACCAAGGCCTGGACCAATCTCGAGCAGCGTATCATCAGACGTAATATTGGCGCAATCAGCAATATGTTCAAGCACTGATCGCTCGTGCAACCAGTGTTGACCGAGTGATTTTTTAGGAGCAACCATTAGCGATAGATATCCTGCAAGCCCTGCGACCGACTACACGACGGCCACGGTCGCCAACCGCGTGCTTGATAGGTCAGCCACGCTTTCTCATCTTGCACAGCAGGCGGCGCCAGCGACGCGTTGGCATAACCCTTGTAGTTTGCCCACGTACCAATATCGTATTGATATGCACCATAATAGCCATTGCCCGTATTCGACGTGTAGCTCCCCTCGCAGCTGCGTAAGCGCGCTAGTGCACCAGCAAAATCACCATTAAACGTATTGGTCATTTTTGTGCCAACGACTTCAACCTGCTTTTTCGGCTGAGTCACCACGACACTTTGGATTTCTTTACGGCTTAGTTCCTGGCCGTTCTTCATAACCACCTCATAGGTGACAGATTTTTTGCCGTTCACCCCAGGTGTCTTTACTTCCCGAAACCCAACAGGGCGATCGGCATCTTGAATTTTTTCGGTATCATACGCAATGTCTTGCTCTTCGGTAATTGTCTGCTTGCCGTTACGCCACAATTCGACGATCATACCAGCAGTGATCGGGGTACTTGTAGCAACAGACAGTGTGTCCGATGCATCGATAGTAACGTGTTTGCTGCGGAGCATCGCACCAACGGTTTTTTCTTGCGTATACGCCTGTACTTTTTTGCCGTACAACACAAAAGTAAATGGCGTCGCACGATTAATCGTCAACTCGAGCCCTGCACCGTTTGATACAATATCATCACTGGTTTTCAGTGTCGTGACATCCTCGTCATGCAAATCGACACCGGCATCGGTCGCAATCTTTTCCGGTGTTTGTTGCGCCGTCATGACTTTTTGACGAAGCATGCCATCGATGACAATCACTGGACGAGCTCGATAAATATTCACCGTATATGATTGAGCAACCAATTTTTCGCCAACACGCGGCTCAACACGATCGCGTTTATCGAGTTCGACACCCGCCTCCTTCAGTGCTTGTCGTACCGAGTCTGCTTTGGTTAAAATGACTTTCTCGCTGTCTCGATCGTGGATAGTAACGAGACGACCTTTTGCATTGGCCGTCGCCGACGACTGCGCGTTAACAGTAGTAATGACTCCTAATGCAGTAGCTAGCGTCACAAACGCAACACCGATAAGTATCCACAGTGGAATGCTAATATACTGAATTAGTCGTCTCATACAGATAGAGTCGTACACAAGAGTACGATACCCATTAGTATACCAAAGTAACTATTGTTTTGACAGCTGGTCCAATGCAACACGTGTCAATGAAGACACGTGCTTGGGTAGGACAGAAAGCGGCGCCCATACCAACGAAATAATCTCTGTCGTATTGTGTTGATTGGCCGGTAGTGACTGTTTGCTGACATGTGCCACAAACAAATGCGCGGTATAATTCACCTTTGCTACCTCACCCGCCGGAATCACTGCGATACCCCGTACCATATCATCTGTCAACCGAATACCCGTTTCTTCATGGACCTCACGGATCGCCGCCTCGATTGGTGTCTCGTCGCGTTCAATACCACCACCGGGGAGTGACCATTTTGAGCCAATGACACCCTGTACTAATAACACTTCGTTCATTTCATTCAGCAATACTACGCGCGATCGCTCTTGGTGTGTTACTCGTGTATATAATCGCAGCATTGGTATTACGAGTGGGCCGAGTACAATGTTGATGAATTGCTGCGTCTTCTTGTTCATAATTTTTCAAGTCGAGCGTATTCTGCATTTACTTTTTTGGTGACACCATCGTCAAAACTAATCGTGACCGCCAACCCATCGATGTCAATCACCTCACCCTTGCCGAATGCTGCCGATCGAACGCGGTCGCCGATATCCAGCGCAATTTCGTCACTGTAAAACTCTTCTTCGGCAATATAGGTCGGCTCGTCAACCGCGGCAACCTGATCACCCATATCGGCAATAAACCGCGAGGTCGTGTTGTAATTACGTTGGCCAAATTGCAAGCGACTTTGTGCATGACTCAAGTGCAATTCTTCGCGCGCACGGGTCATACCGACATAACACAATCGTCGCTCTTCTTCGAGCTCCTGCGGGCCAGCTTCATATACCCGTGCCGACGGAAAAATACCTTCTTCCATTCCCACCATAAATACCACTGGAAATTCGAGCCCCTTGGCGGCATGAATCGTCATTAACGTCACTTTTTCACTACCGGCATCAGTATCAGCACTCGACATGAGCGCAACTTCTTCCAAAAACTCGGAGAGGTCGGCAAAAATCTGTACTTCCGAAAGTAATGCGCCAATATTGGCGTCACGCTCTTCAGCCTGCGGTGTGCCATCCAGCAAATAGTCACGGTATCCCGTCGCGCGGAGCAGTGAATCGATAATTTCAACCGGCGGCTTACCGGCGGCCACCATCCCCTGCGCATTACGGAGTACCGTTCCTAGTGTCGATAGTGCCGTTCGAGCCCGCGTCGTGATACTACTGGTTTGCTCGACATTATTCAATGCAGCAATAATATCCATCCCACTGGTCGACTGCCACGCCAAAAATTTCTCTAGACTGGTCGCGCCAACGCCACGAGTCGGCACATTGACAATTCGACTAAAGCTCATGCGATCGCTCGGTTGATACACCAGCCGCAAATAGGCAATGACATCTTTAATCTCTTTACGATCATAAAACCGTACGCCACCAACCAGTTGATACGGCACACGGCGTAATCGCAGTGCGCGTTCAAGTGTGTAACTTTGAGCGTTGGTGCGATACAACACTGCAAAATCACCATACTGGCGCGCGCCAATTGCCACCTGCGCCGCCACACGATCGGCTACGAGGCTTGCCTCTTCACTTTCGTCGTACGTCGCATGTACTTGTACCGGTGTACCCGCACCGAGTGCTGTCCACAGTTTCTTGTCCGTGCGCTGGTGGTTCTTGGAAATGACATTATTCGCGGCCTCCAGGATCGCGCCCGTACTGCGATAGTTTTGCTCCAACTTGATGACACTTGTTCCAGGAAAATCGCGTTCAAAATTGAGGATATTCGTAAAATCAGCGCCGCGCCAACTATAAATCGATTGCCAATCATCGCCCACCACACAGATATTCTTGGCCTCGTTGACAAGTAATTTAACGATCGCGTATTGCGCAGCGTTGGTGTCCTGATACTCGTCAATCAAAATATGCTTGAACTGCGTACGCCATTTGTCACGCACGTCGGCATGCTCGCGAAATAATCGCACCGTTTCAAGCAATAAATCATCAAAATCAAGTGCACCCGCCGCCTGACGCATGCGTTCGTACACCGTATAAATTCGCGCTACTTGCTGTTCGAACGGATAGTTGGCTGCCGCCTCCATGTCATCAGGACTACGCAGTTCATTTTTGGCGTTCGATATCGCTGCACTGACGGCTCGTGCTTTGATTTGCTTATCGCTAATACCAAGCTCTTTCATCGCTTGTTTGACCAATCCTTGGCGATCATCTTCGTCATAAATGACAAAGTTCGTGCCAATACCAAGCCTCGCGCCATCAGCTCGTAGAAGTCGCACGCAAATCCCATGAAACGTACCCATCCATGGCATAAATGACCGAGCCGAGCCATTCTGTCCCAACAAGTGCCCGAGCCGTTCGCGCATTTCGCGCGCTGCCTTATTGGTGAAAGTTACTGCCAAAATCTCGTTTGGCCACACGCCTTCGTGTTGAATCAAATAAGCAATGCGATGCGTCAATGTTTTTGTCTTACCACTGCCCGCACCCGCCAAAATGAGCACAGGGCCTGTCGTCGTCTCGACCGCAGAAACCTGGGCCGCATTTAATCCATCTCGTAAATCCATTAGTTCTAGTATACCACTTATCCTAAGTGGTTACTTTGCGCTCAAAAGATAAAATGCTGCTGCGCCCACGCCACAAATGACAACAATCACAATAACGAGTGCCACCCATAGCCATTCATGGCCGCGCTTGACAGGATGTTTGATTGGGGCAACATCATAGATAGCACCTTCAGGCACAGCGTCGGTTGACTGAGGACTCGGTATCTGTGCACCCGTCGTTGATGTATTGGCCGTGACCACTTCGTCAACCTCTTTGTCGGCGGCGCTCGTATCTTCTTGCGATAAAGGAGAAGCCGGCTGATCCTCGGCTATTGGCAATGACTCGCTTGCCTCAGGTTCCGAATATACTGTTGCCTCATCAGTTAGCTCTGGCGATTCTGGCATTTCCGATTCAGCCGTCAACGCAGCTGGACCATCCGCCTCAAGCGCCAACAAGTCAGCATTTAATTCTGCTGGCAGTTCACGCTCGGCCATCGCAACGTTTGATACGTCAAGTTGCGCATCAGTCGTTGCGTCAACCATACTTACCGGATCAGGGAGGCCCATATCGACTATCGTTGAGTCATCAACCGGTGTATCACTCACGCCCATACCGCCAAGTGGCCGTTTTTCGACCTTGGCATCGGGTAGGAATGGCGAAGTCAGTGGCGGCGTTTCAACAACCTGGCTATTGGCTGGCACGAGCGCCTCATTATCATCCGCATTAGGTTCAGAAGAAACAGGTTCGGCAGCTGGCATATCTTCTGACGCTACCCTTGTTTCCTCCGGCTGAGGTTCAGCAACCACTGGCGTCTCCTCGGCTGGAGTGTCCGCGTTATCAACAGGTGGTTCAACCGCTACTCCTTCGCGCGAAACAGGTCGCGACACCGACGCTGCGGTACCTGTGGTCGTTTTCATATCTGATGATGGGTGCATTACATCCATAAAACGACCCGATGGACGGTGACTAATGGCCGGTGGTTCTGTAGTTGTGCTAGTATCTTCAGGGGTATTGGTCACTGGCGTCTCTAGCGGTGCAGGATTGTCTGTGGCAGCAGGCGCTCGCACTGGTTCAGCCTCCGCCGGTGTTGAGGTCACCGGCTCGACCGCCCCACTAAGGACTGACGACATAGCTTGCTTTAAATCAAATGCTCCATCCTTGGTTGAAATGTCAGGAATATCTTTAGCCGTATCAGTAACCAGAACTGTTTCACTCCCAATTTTTTCGGCAGCAACCTGTATTTTGTCATATGCCGGTTCTTCGCCCTCTTTCAGCGTCGTACTAATCGATAGTGTCTTCGGTGCCGGCTGATCGCTCTCGTCTTTGACACTTCCCATAAGCGAATTGACTGCTTTATCAAGCTCATCAAAATCAATATCCTTCACACTCATACGTCGCGTCCTTCTTCACCCGCCTGACGATGAGCGCTGGCGACAATAGCACTAAAATCATGTCGGTTCAAGCTAGCACCACCAATCAGTAGCCCATCGACACCTTCGCTATGTAGATAGGCAGTCGCGTTTTCGGCCTTGACACTTCCGCCATACAGCACGCGCATATCGCGCGCGGCCGTCTCGCCAATCAAATGCTTGACCTGGCGTCGAATTACGCGAACCGCCTTAACGACATCATCAGGAGTGGCGTTACGGCCTGTGCCAATTGCCCAGACAGGTTCGTAGGCAATAACGATTTGCTCAAGCTCTTCACTGGTGACATTAGCGAGCCCTCCAACGAGCTGATCGTGCAGTACATCGTTCGTTTCGCCTAATGTACGTTCGTGAGCTGTCTCACCCACACACAAAATCGGCCTGATACGATTGCGAATCGCTGCTTGCACTTTGTCGCGAATTAGCTTGTCGTGCTCGTGAAACACGTGACGGCGTTCGCTATGGCCAACCAACGCATAATCAACCAAACCGCGTAGCTGCGCTGCCGATACTTCACCCGTAAAGGCGCCGCTATCACGGAAATAAAAATTCTGTGCCGCCAATTTGAATTGTCGACGGTCAATTTGCAAGCTTAGTGGCTGCATCGCCAACAGTGTCGGGGCGAGCACCACCTCGACGTCACGACGAACAGCGATCTGTTTTGACAAATGGTGCACAAAAACACTCGCCTCTTGGATACCCAAGTTCATTTTCCAATTACCCACAATCAGTTTTTTTCGAAGTGCCATGTTGTCGTTATCGCTTATGCTTTATTTGTTCTTAGTGTATCTCATTTGCTTTTATGCGTCCAGCAGACTTTCAACGCCCGGAAGAGCCTTACCTGCCATCAAATCAAGGCTGGCGCCCCCACCTGTCGATACGTGAGTAAATGCCTTGCCATCATGACCATCCCATTTCAACGCAAAGTCAGCCGTATCACCACCGCCAATAATCGACGTAAGGCCTTCGTTCATCGCCAGCGCAAGCGCTACACGTGCCGATCCATGCGCAAATTCTGGCAACTCGGCGTATCCCAGTGTCCCGTTCCAAATCACCGTTCGCGCCGGCTGCAGAACCGACACAAAACGCTCAATTGTCTGTTGACCGATATCGAGCGCCATTTCAGAATCACCAATTGTATTGACTGAACGCTCCTGCCGCTTTTCATCCGGTGAAATACGCGTCGCCACCGCGACATCACTCGGAAGAATAATAAAGTCGTCGACCTTATCAGCACCAACTTTGGCTGCCGCCGTCGCATAGAGAGCATCCAGCACATTAGCCTGCCCATCTTCACACTTACTTGCGCCCATTGACTTACCGCGATACGCCAAAAAAGTATTTGCCATTGCACCACCAATCAAAATCGTATCGGCAATCGACACAAAACGCTCAATGACGGTAATCTTGTCACTCACCTTGGCACCGCCCATGACTGCCACCAGTGGACGTCGCGGTCGTTCCATCGCACGCGCAATCGTTTTACATTCTTTTTCGAGAAGAAGGCCCGCAACAGACGGCACAAGCAATGTTATCGCCTCGGTACTGGCATGCGCACGGTGGACAACACCAAAGCCATCCTGAACAAAGAATGCCGGCTTGACACTCTGGATAATCTTGGCAGCAAACGTCTCATCGTTTGCCTCTTCAGCAGCATAAAAACGCAGGTTCTCAAGCATCGTCACCGTTGATTTTGGTGCCGTCCGAACTGTCTGGTGCACCTTTTCACCGATCGTCTCGTCGACAAACGTCACTTCGTGATGCAATAGCTCTTGCAATCGCTCGGCAACTGGCGCCAGACTGAGTGATTCGTCACGCCCCTCTGGACGTCCCAGGTGCGAGATGATCACAACTCGACACTGCTGCTTTAACAAATAGCGCAGTGTTGGCACACTCGCCCGAATGCGTAGGTCGTCACTAATTGCCCCTTTGCTATCAAGCGGAACATTATAATCGGCACGCACTAACACGGTGTGCCCGCGTAGTGGCACGTCCTTTATCGTTTTTTTATCAAAGCCTGCTATTCCACCCATTGCATTCCCCTTTTATTTTGCCCCATACCCAGCAACTGCCGCTTGGGTTGTCTGAAAGTAATTTCCAATCACGAGTGGCGATTTGCCATTTTTTAGATAGTCAATCGTGGTAATTGCCAGTTCGGTTGTACCTTTGCGAACAATAATCCTATCGCCCGTCAACCATGCATACGGCTGTAACGCGCCCTTGGCGCTCACTTGCTGTTTGCTGTCCCCGGATTTATCGCCAAGATACATCGTATAGGTATCATCTTGCTTGTCAGCCCACAGTGTTTTCATTCCATCCGGCGATGCGATATAGGCCGGGTAGGTACGCGTCGCCACAGCACCGTCCGCAAGGTCTTTGAATGCGCCAGCAGTTATTTCTCCGTACGTGACCACTCCACGCTTTGAGGTAATTGTCGCATAGGCGACATCTGGCGAACCCGCTTTCAGTGCAACTGCCTCGACATCTGTCGCTGGGGTGCTCTTGAGCGTTTTTTGATCAGACCCATCCGGTTTGATTGACAGTATTCGCGCCTGTTTACCTTCTGATGAAATCGTTTTTTCACCTCGCGTGGTCCATGTCTTTGCATATACAACGGTGCCGCCAGTAATCAATGGCGAGTCAATCGTCTCGTACAATGCTGCGCCCGCCGTTGATGCTGGATCTGTCGTATTTTCATCAAGCGTTATTGTCTTGCCAGTTTCGGCATTATAGCTCTTCAGACTGGTCGAACGCTCACGCCACTGATCATTACCCATCAATGTCGACTGATACACAAATGAATGACCCAGCCAACCCACTGGCGCAAACGTCGCTGTAGTATCGTCCATCACTGCGTAAGTATCGTCCTTGGTGGATACGATATAAAGACTTTCCGGTTTGTTCGGTGCTCGTTTGGCGCGAAGTACTGCGTATTTCCAATCGGTGCTCGTCACAAACATCGTCGTGGCGTCATTTTCGTCGCCAGTCCCCGCAACGATTACTTTGCTTGCGCTGCCGTCGTAATTCGCCTTTAGCACATTAATACGACCATCTTGTTTTGCAAGAAAGTACACTGACCCTGTCGGTACGAGTGCAATCTTATCCGTTTTCGTCGTCACCATTACCTTTTGAACGTTATGCTGAGGTGATGTTGTGGTCACTTCAAGTTCTTTTTTACCTTTTGGAATCAAGATATCAATCTGACCCTTGGCGTTCGTCTTGCCAAATTTACTATCGGCACTTACAACACTTGCGTCACGCACCGGCGCGTCTGTCAGCCGGTCAACAACGGTCAACCGCCTGATAATTCCATTAGCCCGAAGTGATACCATCGTCTCGCCAATTGGCAGAACGTCGACTGCCATTGCCTGCTTTTCTTCGTTATAGTACTTTTTTTGGACGGCCATATCATACGAACCCAGCGGTACATCGCGCAGCAGCGCCACACCACCCGCATCAGTCACTGCCGTGCGATCACCAACCGTCACTGTCGCATCAGCAATCGCATTGCCTGTTTGCGTATCTTGGACCGTTACTGACACATCACGGTGCCATAGCCAGCCCAAAGCCATATACCGCGTCATCGGAACCGCCAAAAGGACAATCACAAGGGCAATCATCACTTCAGCCACGACAGCTGTTCGTTTTCTCCACCAGGGCACTTTCGTGCGGGCAACTGCCGATGGAATAATAGTCACTTCTTTGTCGGGATCTTCGACAGTATCGTCAGCCGATTGTGGCGTCACCTCAGTGGACTCGATAGCACTCAACGCCATGACTTCGGCATTTTTCTTATCCTCGAGCGTTACGTCATCGTCTGTTGTCGCGTCATTGTCCTCTTTTTTCGGCTGGTCGTCAGCAATCACCTCCTCAGATATCGGGTGGGATTCTTTCTCGCTCTTGTCAGTGGCAGACAATGGCGCATCTGGGGTGTCGTGCTTCTTTTCTAGATCAGACATAATATACCTCCATCATACCACTTATGGTTACCTCGGGACAATGGATTTATTCAAGAAGTCGGACGCGAATCGTGTCAGTTTCGCCGGTAATCCCCGGCTGCCGGCCGCTGACAATCACCACTGTCGTCGCCTCATCATGTTCAAAGAATCTGTTCGCTTTCAGCTCCTTGGCAAGTTTCAGTCCGGCCTTTTCGCCATCAGGACGGACGAACGATTTATTAGCGTAACTCAGCGCCAATTGCTGCGCCGAACGAAGCTCACTCGTCACACTGATAATCGGCAAATCAGGGCGGTGCGCCGCAATATTTGCCGCTGTTGCACCAGATTTCGTCTCGGCAACAATCGCACTCGCGCCAACTTCATGTGCCAAATTAACTGCGGCCAGACTAATCGCATTACGTTGCATCGTCGTGTGCAGTATATCGGTAATCGGCTCAACCGCCGCATGTTCCTGCGTATACATAATGACTTTTTTCATCGCCGCAACTGTCTCGATCGGATACTCGCCATTAGCCGTCTCGTCACTCAACATCACCGTGTCGGCACCCAAAATCACCGCACTCGCCACGTCACTCAC
>JASLCP010000044.1 GCA_030151825.1 Candidatus Saccharimonadales bacterium | reverse complement strand
CGGCAGGCGTTCCGTCGTGAAAAAGATCGTATGAACCGTGAGGCGTGGAAAAAACGTGGCGAAGAACATTTGGATGCAGCGTGGCACAATGACGCCCGCTACAAAGCGCACCACGAAAGCATTGGCGCAGCCGAACTTCGCAAAAAATCTGGTGAAAGCAGTGCCACACGTCACTTTGAAGAACGCAAGGCAACCGACCGCAATCTGCAGCGCTATGTCGGGCGTGAACGTGCCAATCAGGATGCTATCGGCGCCCTTCAAAAGACAGAAGAAGCGCGTTGGGAAGAAACAAAATCAGCCAATATGGCTGCCGATAATCAATTTGCTCAATATACGGGTGAGGCGCGAGCGGCACTTCGTGCGCAACGGATTGCGCAAGATAACGTCACAATTGCACAGGCACTTCAGAAGACAGAATACTCAAACGCAATCCAAGAAGATGCAACACTTCAGGTGCGAGCGGGAGGTATTGGCGGAGAGCAGGGTGCAATTAAGATCAAGGCTGCGGCTGTTGCGGATGTTATTAATAGTGGCAATGAGGCAGTCAAGGCGATTACGACTGCGTCTGATATTAAGGCCGGTGATGTCGATGCGATGAAGGCTGAATTTATTCGGGCAATTGACAATAATGACATTGCGTCGATGCGCGCACATGCCGATATGCTAGCCAGTTCGGCAGACATTGGCATGAATACACTTCGCGAAACATTGAGGAATAAAGAAACAGTTATTCGATCGCACACAGATACACTCGAGACATTCAGGCACCATATTAATAGCCACTCAGGAATTAACGCACAGGCTGAAGATATCGCAGTGTGGAGCCGCGATAATAACAACGGCTACCGAACAATTGACGAAATTGGTCAGTCGGGCGATACATGGAAGAATTTGACTGCCTCGCAAATTGCAGGCTCTAAAAAATCTACCCAGGCCTTGGCACTTAATGCACGTAAGAGTGATGGCTCATGGGCACTGACGCAAGGTATGGCGGCTGACATTGTACGCTCAACTGCATGGACGAGCATTAAGGATGAGATGAAACCAGCCTTCCTTGAGCGTGCCGGTATAGAAGACCGTTTCGACATTCGCTAGGATGTTGATCATTGACTTTTACCCCATAAAATGATACAATTAAAGTATAGTTACCACCACATAAACACAGAAGATTAACGAGGAGAATGAGAGCGTGAAGAAACTGGTCATCGCGAACAATCAGCGTCAAGATTTTGTTGATTTTCATGCTGCCCTGCAAGAAGGGAAAGAGCTATATGACTATACTGGCTATCGCTCGCTGCTCTTTGAATTTGATACCGACAAAAACGTGTCGCACTTTTGGAATGTCGACACCGGCACGCGTTCGGACGAGTATAGCGGCGTCTATTTGAACGGTTACCTTTCGACGGTCGAAATCGCCACGACCGCAGCGACGGTGCTCGATACCCAAGGGATTGCCTACGTCAACCGCGAACTATCCGGTGCGCCGTCATTATCAAAACTATCGTCATACGCCAAGCTGGCGCGCGCCGGTGTGAGCATGCCACACACGTTTGCGGGTGCCGCATACGCGCTGCTCTCGGGGCTCCGTCATCAACAAGTGACGGTAAGTATACCTTTTATCCTCAAGCGCGCCGACGCCGATCGCGGCATCGATAATTACAAGATTGATTCGTATGAGCAAGCAATTGAACTCCTGCAAAACCAGCCCGAACGCTCGCTGTGGGTGCTCCAAGATTTTATCCCCAATGACGGCTTTTACCTCGTGAGTATTTATCACGACACGCCCGAATTTACGATTTTTCGCGCGATGGGGCAACGCCGTGATGGTCGCGCTGACAAGGTGCATATGTTCAAACCAAAAGGTGGCGTCAATGCCACGCTGATTGATATTGCTGACACACCGCAAACGATTGTCGACACGTCACTGGCGGCTGTTCGTGCTATGAATCGCCAAATCGCCAGTGTCGATAGTCTGTATAATCCAGCGACTGATAAGGTCTATGTGTTGGAAGTTAATTATAACCCGCAACTCGTGACAATTACGACATTTAAAGAAGTTCGCCAAGAGGCCTTCTTGCACGCCGTAGAGCGGATTGGCGAGGTGTAGTCTATGGCACACCCGATAAGCACGATTGGCCGCAACGCCTACGTTGAATTTGTAGGACACACCGACGTCGTTCCGGCAAAAGTCGATACCGGTGCGGATAGTTCGGCGGTATGGGCGAGTATGATTCGTATCGACGAAGACCATCGGCTACACTTTGTACTGTTCGATAAGCAATCGCCGTACTACACTGGCGATGAAATTATCGCTACTAACTATAGCGTGTCACAGGTACGAAGTTCGTCCGGCCATACACAGATTCGCTACCGTGTACCGCTGTCGATTCGTGTGGCAGGTCGCCGAGTCAAAGCAACGTTTACACTAGCCAATCGTCAAAAAAACAAATTCCCGATATTGATCGGAAGACGGACGCTTGCCAGACGGTTTGTCGTTGACGTATCGATTGCCGAATGTGACGAATCGGCGGGCGCATCAGCCACGAGGACGCTCAACGACGAGCTCGACAAGAACCCCTATGAATTTTACAAAAAATACCACCGAACTAGCAGTAAAAATGATAAGGAAAAGAAATGAAAATAGCAATTTTATCGAATGGCCCTGGCAACTACTCGACCAAGCGACTCAAAGAAGAGGCATTGGCGCGTGGGCACGAAGTAGCGATTATTAAATATCGCGATTGCTATGCATCAATTGAACGAAGCAATCCAACGGTTAGCTACAAGGGCGAGGACCTCGGCACATACGATGCAATCATTCCGCGTATTGCCAGCAACATGACGCGCTATGGCACAGCGATTGTACGCCAGTTAGAGATGCAAGGGGTATATAGTTTGTCGAGCTCGATTGCAATTAGTCGTTCGCGCGATAAATTGCGCAGCTTGCAGCTGCTATCAAAAGCCGGTGTCGGCATTCCAAAAACGGTCGTATCGCGTAACTCTGCCGATATCGATGACCTTTTGGACAAATTGGGCGGAACCCCAGTGATTATCAAGTTAGCGCGAGGCACGCACGGTAATGGTGTGGTCTTGGCTGAAACAAAAAAGGCGGCAAAATCGGTACTTCAGGCACTGTATTTGACAAACGAAGATGGCACCAACATTTTGTTGCAAGAATTTGTCAAAGAATCAGCCGGTACGGACATTCGTGCTTTTGTCGTTGGCAGTCGCGTCGTGGCGAGTATGCAGCGCCAAAGTCTCGATGATGATTTTCGTAGTAACCTACACAAGGGTGGCGAAGGCAGTGTCGTCAAGCTGACCGAAGAGGAGCGCAAAACGGCCATCAAAGCTGCCAAAGCGATGGGGTTGAACGTGGCCGGTGTCGATATGATGCGCAGCGAACAAGGGCCGCTTGTACTGGAAGTAAACGCCAGTCCTGGATTTGGTGTCGAAAAGGTGACGAATCGTAATGTGGCGGGAGCGATTTTGGACTATATCGAACGGAACGCCAAACGCCGCAACAAAAAAGACAAAGTCGGCGCGTAGTATACTGAATACATGAAAAAGTGGTGGATAGGGGTTATTGGTATTTTTGTGGCGGCTGTTACGGGACTTGTTATGTATGGGGTGAATGTGTCCTCAGCAACATTGCAGTTGGGACAAGCCTCATTTCATATGCGAGTGGCGCGCACTGATGATCAGCGCCAGCAAGGACTATCAAACACCACCAGTCTACCGGCAAATGATGCACTGTTATTTGTGTTTCCGACGGATAATCAGTGGAAAATATGGATGAAGGATATGAACTATCCGATTGATATTGTGTGGCTTGACGCTGACAGACGAGTAGTGTTTGTCGCCTCTGATGTGCAACCGAGTAGTTACCCTGATACAACGTACCAGCCACCGACACCCGCTCGCTACGTTATTGAATTAAAAGCTGGCGCGGTGCGTACGAATCGTATTACAATAGGCACACAAGCTGTCTTTGATAGTACGAAAGGAACGTTTGAATGAATGTTGCGATTGTTGTCGGTATTGTGATTGCGATATTGTTCGCCGTCGCTTTTTTCACCAAACGACGGTTTGGGGTGTTGGGATTGGCGCTGACAGCTGGCGCGACACTGAGTACGATGTGGGCAACCGAACTGACGCCAATTGTTGAGAAGTCAGGCTTTATTATTTCGGCGCCGCCAATGGAAACGGTTGTGGCGGGGCTGGTGATTTTGTTGCCGGCGATATTGTTATTATTTAGCGGCCCGACGTATAGCAAGATGTCGCAGCGAGTGATCGGCGCGGCGGCATTTGGGCTGCTAGCCGCAGCCTTTTTGCTTGAACCTCTGGGTGACGCGATGGTACTGCTTGGTGATAGTAGGCAGGTGTATACTTTTTTGGCCGACAACCGCATTGTGATTATTACGGCGGGTATTTTGTTTGCGCTGTTTGATTTGCTGGCGGTCAAGACGCCGAAGAAACACGATAAGTAGTCCTAGGTTGTATTGCCATAGAAAAAAGACCTGCGGATGCAGATCTTTTTTCTATGGAGGGACCACTGGGGCTTGAACCCAGGACACCCTGCTTAAAAGGCAGGTGCTCTAAC
>JASLCP010000070.1 GCA_030151825.1 Candidatus Saccharimonadales bacterium | reverse complement strand
ACTTGTTCGGGTGTTTTGTCGCCATAGGGAACATTGCGACGGTCATTAATTGTATCGATTGTTGCCGTCGGAAAGGTCTGTTTAAGGGCTGCCGCAACCGCTTCGCCACCGATACCACTGTCAAATACGCCAAGTTTCATAGCTATAGTATACCATTCTATGGGGTAGCTGAGGGGCACTACCAAAGGAAAAAGCCACTATCCTTCTCTTATTAATGGGGGTGGGATAGTGGCTAACCTTTCTCTCTTCTAGTAGACGGAGTCGGTGATGAATCGCTGCGCAGCTACTCTTGCTGCGTCGAAACGTCCTTCATGGATTGCTTGTGCGGCAGTCACATTTTCGTTGTCGCTCTTGTCGCGAGCTTGGACATTTAGTGCTAAAAACCACAACACCGCAGTCTGCGGATCGTCGGCCTTCGAAACATCACTTACGACCTCGTGGGCGACGGCGAGACGTTCTGTTTCTGCTTGACTCGGGAGTGCATCACCCGACGCCCATCGCTCAACGGCACCAATGCTTGTCGAGTTGGCAACGTAAGCGACCAAGACTTTGCCAAAAAGCGGCAAGAGACAGTTCACGAGTGTGCGGCTATCTAAGGTAGACATGACAGCTCCTTTGCTTGAAGATGGATTGTTAAGGTCGTGTGTAATTATAGCATATTATCTGTATATAGCAAGGAAGGGTAATGAAAAATCGGACGTGTCCTATTCCCAAACGACTTCATAAGCGTTATACTATAGCCTATGCAGGAAAATTCTCGTTATGCCGTCGGAATAGACATCGGGACGACCACTGTTCGTTGTGTGGTGGGTCATATTGATCAGGCTACCGGAACGCCGACGATTGTTGGCATGGGT
Organism: Candidatus Saccharimonadales bacterium; assembly: GCA_030151825.1. Taxonomy (GTDB): domain Bacteria; phylum Patescibacteriota; class Saccharimonadia; order Saccharimonadales; family Saccharimonadaceae; genus JASLDG01. Next base: position 4,273 of record JASLCP010000070.1, on the reverse strand, counting down.
ACGGCAGTAAATACGGGGATGCGAAAGGGTGGCATTGCCCACTTAAACGGTCCAGCGCAGGCGATTGACGACGCACTGGGTGAGGCTGAGCGCATGAGCGGCTATCAAGTAGATGAGGCGACGATGAGTATTAATGGGGCACATATCATTAGTACGAAAGCCGATGGCATGATTGCGGTTGGTGCGGCTGACCACGAGATTACCGAAGATGACTTGGTGCGTATCGAAGATGTTGCAACCGTGGGTAAAATTCCCGCAAATCGCGAAATTCTTGAGGTTGTACCGCATTCATATCGTCTTGATGGGCAGGATAATATCAAAGACCCGATGGGTATGACCGGAACACGACTGGAAATTAACGCTAATGTTATTTCGGCACTGAGCCCTCATCTGATGAATATTCAAAAAACAGCAGAACTTGCCAAGGTGACGCCGCATGATATCACTCCAGCGGTAGTTGCGGCGGCACGCGCGGTACTAACCGAACAGCAACTGGAAAATGGCGTGGCGGTCATCGACCTTGGTGGCGCAACGACCAGCATTGCTATTTTCGAAGAGGGCGATTTGCAATATGTGTCAGTAATCCCTGTAGGGGGTATTAATATTACCAATGATTTGGCGATTGGGCTCAAAACTGACCCGGAAATTGCGGAAAAAGTGAAAACAACCCATGCTTCGGCGATAGTTCGTGAATCGACCGAAACAGTGACAGTTAAGCACGACAAGGAAACGCACGAGTTTGCGGTACATGAAATTGATGAAATTGTCGATGCGCGCCTTGAGGAGCTATTTGAGTTAGTTCAAAAAGACCTAAAAAAAGCGGGATATGCAGGTAAGCTACCGAGTGGTGTTGTGCTGACTGGTGGTGGCGCACAACTAAAACGAATTGTTGACTATACAAAACATTCGCTGGGGTTGGCTGTACGAAAAGGTGCCGCTAAGGGCTTTGGTGGAGTGGTTGAACACATCGATGAACCACAGTTTGCGACTGCGGTGGGGCTGATGCTGACTGATGTGACAAGTGCCTCATCAATCAAAGTAAAACCACACGGTACAGGTGGCGTCAAAGCGGCAGAAGCTGCAGCAAAACGAGCGGGCGGTATATTGTCGGGAATTTTGGGACGTTTTAAGGCCTGAACACATATATTAGGTACTGAACAAAAGTGATATACTAGATAAGAATATAGACGAGGGACTAAGGAGCGATTCATGCCGGAAGTTACACCAAGTGAAATACAAACGTTTGCAAGCATCAAAGTAGTTGGTGTCGGTGGTGCAGGCGGAAGTGCTGTTAATCGCATGAAAGACGCTGGTCTTTCGGGCGTGCAGTTTATTGCGATGAATACGGACGCACAGGCGCTCCACAACAGCAAAGCTGATATCAAACTTCACCTTGGTCATACGACGACTGGTGGACTTGGTGCAGGCGCTGATCCGTCAAAGGGTGAGGCGGCAGCCAACGAATCACGTGATGAGATCCGTGAGGCACTTGAAGGCGCCGATATGGTGTTTGTGACGATTGGCGCTGGTGGCGGAACCGGATCAGGTGCAGGACACGTAGTAGCTGAAGTGGCACGCGAGATGGGTATTCTGGTGGTCGGTGTCGCGACAAAGCCGTTTAGTTTTGAGGGCGAAAAGCGCCGAACCAACGCTGACTGGGCAATTAATCAACTTGGTCGTCAGGTTGATACATTGATTACGATTCCAAACGATCGCCTGTTGCAGACCATTGATCGCCGAACGCCACTGCTCGAGACGTTCAAGATTGCCGACGATGTCTTACGTCAAGGTGTACAGGGTATCTCAGAGCTGATTACCGAACATGGCCTTATTAACCTCGACTTTGCCGATGTCAAAGCCATTATGAGCAATGCGGGTAGCGCCCTGATGGGGATTGGTCGCGCCAGTGGTGACGACCGTGCCGCACAGGCTGCGCAGCAGGCTATCGAATCGCCACTCATCGAAGTATCGATTGACGGTGCCAAGGGCGTTCTATTTAATGTGACCGGTGGTTATGACATGAGTATGTCAGAAATCCAAGAGGCGGCCGAGATTATCACCAGTGCTGTGTCACCTGATGCCAATATTATCTTTGGTGCGACACTTAAGCCAGAACTTGAGGACGAATTGATTATCACTGTCATTGCAACTGGCTTTGACAGCGAATTCTTCCACCAGCAAGAAGTATCGCTTGAGCCAAACAGTAATGCCGTTCATCGTGTCGAGGCAGAGGAGTCACATGTGAGTGACGACGATGTCAACGCAATTAACATGAATCTTGATGCCGCTGATGTTGCCGCAAGCTTTGCCGAAGAGCCAACGGGTAACATTTGGGATACACCGGTCGAAGAAGATGACGAATCAGATACGCCAGCCTTCCTTCGTCGGCGCAAAAAGAATAAAAATACTGACGAATCATAAGAAAGGCCACAATGGCACAGCAGTATAAAATAGGAGATAGCCGCGTTCTCGAATCACGTGAGGGGAGCGACGGTGTATCGATACGTCGTCGTCGCGAGACACCTGATGGCAAGCGGTTCACGACCTACGAGCGTATTGAAAAGCCAAACCTCGCAATCATCAAAAAGGATGGTACACGTGAGCTGTATGATCGCGAAAAGCTGACCACTGCTGTACGACGCTCGGTCGGTAAATTCTTTGATTCTGAAATGGAAATCGACCAGATTATTACGCGTGTCGAAGATAATCTGTATGCGCTTGGTGAAAACGAAGTGGTGTCACGTAAAGTGGGTGAACTAATACTTGCTGAACTACTGGAGCACAACGAAGTCGCCTATGTGCGCTTTGCCAGTGTCTATCACGAATTCAAAACACTTGATCAGTTTGTTGAGGCTATTACTGCTGCGAAGGGAAGGCGTGATTCATGAAAGCGGCAATCGTGTACCGCACAGATAGTGAGCATGAACGTGATGTCGAAGGCTATTTACGAGAGTTTCAGCACCGCACCGGCAAGCAACTTGAAATAATCAATCCAGACAGTCGAGAGGGCGCTGATTTTTGTCGCGTATACGATATCGTGCAATATCCGAGCATTATTGCCCTCGATGATCTGGGGAAGGTGCAGAATACGTGGCGTGGATTACCATTTCCACTGATTGATGAGGTGAGCTACTATGTTCAGTAAATTATTGCATTTCCAGACAAAGACCAAGACTGAACAGCGGTCTGACCATTGGATTTTCGGGGTAATGCTGGCATTCGGTATCATTGGGTTTATCGCAAGCTTTGTGTTAGCGATCGAAGAATTCCATCTTTTGAAAAACCCTGGAACCGTCCTTAGTTGCTCATTTAACCTTGTACTCAACTGTGCAACAGTGATGCAGACATGGCAGGCAACGGCGTTTGGCTTTCCGAATATGTTTATTGGCCTCGCTGGCTTCCCGATGGTTATTCTGATTGCTATGCTCGGTCTATCTGGCGTACGGTTTCCTCGCTGGTTTTTGATTAGTGCTGAAATCGGCTATACGTTTTGGACGCTGTTTGCTTACTGGCTATTTTTCAATAGTGTCTACGTGATTCAGGTATTGTGCCCGTGGTGCTTAGTGGTGACGTTTAGTATGACGATGCTACTGGCGACACTGACGCATTATAATTTGCGCGAAAACACTTTTGGCTTTGCGCCGAATCAGCACAGGTTTGTTAAGGAGCTGTTGTTTAAGGACTACGATAAACTCGTCGCCGCGATTTGGGTGGTACTGCTGGTGGCATTGGTGTTTTTGAAGTTTGGTGACGCATTATTCGCCTAGGATGCATATGGTTGGACGTATCAAGACATTTTTTACTCATCCCGAACGAACGTTTCGCGATGATCGCTGGATTTTTACCAGTATGCTGGTGGGGGCAGTTTGTAGTTTAATCGCATCATTTGTACTATCAGTTGATGCAGTCGAATTAGCGCGTAATCCTAATGCGGCGTTGAGCTGCAGTGTGAATATCGTTGTCAACTGTGCGACGGTTGCTAAGCACCCGACGGCCGAACTATTTGGTTTTCCGAATAGTTTCTTGGGGCTAATGGCCGAATCGGTGGTGATAACGGTAGCAATTGCGGGCCTCGCTGGTATTCGATTCCCGCGAGCCTTTATGTTTGCCGCACAAATTGGCTATACGCTTGGCTTTATCTTTGCTTTGTATCTGTTTTATGTCAGTTTCTTTATTATTCAGGCGCTGTGTCCGTGGTGCCTCCTTGTGACACTAACGACGACGTTAGTATTCTTTGCGATGACACGGTTTAATATTCGCGAAAATAATTTGT
>JASLCP010000054.1 GCA_030151825.1 Candidatus Saccharimonadales bacterium | reverse complement strand
ACATCGGCGCGTATCGTCATATCGCTGACAAAATCCCCGCTCCAGTCTATGGCAGCAAATTTACCCTCGGCATGGTGCAACGCACGATGGACGAGGCAACCAGCGGTTTTGTGCCGGACTATCATGTGATGGATCCAGAGGCGCATGAGCGCGTTCAGGTAGGCGATAACTTTAATATTGAGTTAGTTCGGGTGAATCACTCGATTCCTGATGCAACTGCTGTTGTTGTTCGTACACCACTTGGCGTATTGGTTGACACCGGTGACTGGCGTTTTGAAGAAAACCCTGTCGACGGCAAAAAGTTCGACCTCGAACGACTGACTGAAATTGCTACCACCGAAGGCATTACCTTGTTGATGAACGAAAGCACCAACTGTGAGTCAGAAGGTACGCACCATCACGGTGAGTTTGATATTCAGCAATCAATGGGGCAGGTGATGGATAAGTATCCAAACAGTCGCCTCATCTTGAGCTGTTTTAGTTCGCAAATCCACCGCATGCAGGTCATTCTGGAAGAGGCCAAAAAACACGACCGCAAAGTGGCATTTGCTGGCTATAGCATGATTCAAAACCTTGAAGTGGCACTTCGCGCTGGCACAATCAAGATTCCAAAGGACGTTGTCGTCAAAATGGAAGATGTCGTCAAACTACCTGACGGTAAGGTGACGATTGTTTGTACCGGTAGCCAAGGTGAATTTAACGCCGTACTGAACCGTATGGCGAGCGGAGCGCACAAATTCATCAAAATCAAGAACTCTGACGTCGTGGTCTTTAGTAGTAACCCAATCCCAGGTAACGAAAAATACGTTGTCCGTACGGTTGACGGCTTGATGCGCGAAGGCAGTGGTGTTATCCAAAACGGCAAAACGCACCTGACGGGTGTTGGCCCGCTGCACCTTTCGGGGCATGGTTACTATGATGATCACGTTAAGCTCATTAATGCACTGAACCCAACATACTACATGCCAATTCATGGTGAATTCCACATGCTTGTCCACAACGCCGAACTGGCTGAAAAAGAATGTGCGATCAAGCGTGATAATATCTTTGTCTGCGATAGTGGCGATATCATCGAAATCACACCTGATGGTGCCAAGAAGAACGGACGTATTCCGGTTGGCGGCATTATGTACGATGATAGCGGCGCAATTGTGTCAGAAGTTGTATTGAAAGACCGTATTCACATGGCCTCGGAAGGTATGTTTGTGGTGGTGCTAACAGTGCAGCGTGGGAGTGGTCGTTTGATGACTAGCCCTGATATCATCAGCCGTGGCTTTATCTATCTGCGTGATAGCGAAGAGCTGATGGGTATGATTCGTCAGTATCTGAAGCAAAAAGTTGCTCGCAGCTTTAGTGGGAAGAAAATTGATCTTGATGTCATCAAGAAAGAATTAAAAGACGAAATTACCCATATTTTGTACGATCAGACTCGTCGCACGCCGATTGTTATTCCGGTGATTAACGAAATTGGTGGCGGTGGTCAAAATCGTGATCGTGATGCAAAAAACCAGCAACGTGGCGATCGCTCGGTAGGAAATAACATGGCAGTAAAACAGCCGCGTAAATTCCCGCCACGCCAAACGCCGGATACCGAAGCGACTGACCCGACGAATCACGCCAAGCAAGAACAGCGTGCATACTAATTGACAACACCCTAGAACGTGAAAAACCCCGCTCGTGATGAGCGGGGTTTTGGTCGTTTACAGACCATACTGCCAGAACGCCGAGCCGGTGTACTCGTAGACCTTCGTGGTCACGATGGGGCCGAGGTTACTCACATCTGACTTGCAGTAGTGAGCGCGACCGAAGTCGTTTTCACCGGTGAGCAGCCGAAATCGGTAAGCGACCGGCAAGGTGATGCCAGATTGCAGGACCGTGTGACGATCGTGGTAGGTACCGACAGTTAGTACGATGAGATCTCTCTCCAGCAGGAGTTCCTTGCTGGGCGGATGAACATCAGTACTGACGACCCGGGCGCAGCTGTTTTTGTACCGTTTCAGGTAGTCGGCTGCCTGAGCGTAGACGGGACCGAAGAGGTGTCCGGACTCCTTTGCGATGCGCAGGTAGTCAGCATCATCGATCGTAATCGTTTCGAGATTGACCGAGTGCCATTCGTCTCCGCGGTGAAATGTCAGCGTCGCGAATGGTACCGTCTGCTGCTCGTGCTTGTCTTGGACAGGTGTAAGGTTCATGCTACCATCCTTATCTCTTGGGGTATATGGGGTAGTGAGAGGAGTATACTCCGGTTGTGAATAAAAAGAAAGCACAGCATCTTGCCAAATGTAGTAAATTTTGCTATAATATAACTATAGGGTATCAGATATACTAGAAATAACTCGTTATGGCTAAAAAGAAAAAAACCACCAAAAAGAAAGCACCCGCCAAACCGCAGCATGCATTGCCGGCTGGCTTTTGGCAGCAAGTACTCGCACTTCTGTTAATCGTTGTGTCGATACTGCTTGTTGTGGCATGGTTTGGCGTCGGTGGGCCGGTGCTCGAATGGGTGCAGACGACAGCGGTAGCTACTATTGGCTATGCGGTCTATATATTGCCAGTACTATTTGTCTATGTGGCTGTGGAGATTTTTCGTGCCGAACGCTACAAATTACCAATGGTGATGAAAATTGCCGCTGTACTGTTGGTAGCATGGTTTGCTGGATTATTCGGCCTGATGAAGACAGGTGTCGAAACACACGGCGGCTTTGTGGGTGAAAGTATCAATAGCGGTATGTTGGCGTTGGTCGAAACGCCAATTGCGGCACTTATTTATATCGTGCTGATATTTGTCACCATTATTTTTGTGGTGCGTGTGTCACCACTTGTCGTCATAAAGAAACTGTGGGCACTGACGCGAACCGAGCAGTTTGACGATGACAATGTCAAAGTGATGCGAAAAGCTGCTGCTGCGCCTGCCGAAACCCCTGGCAAAAAGTCGACGCCAATCGGCGAGCTCAAACTCAATGCTGGCGTACCAATGCTTGATGCTGATGATATTGCCAAATTGAATGACAAGGATAAAAAGCCATCGAAATTGTCGAGTCTTCGGGGAAGTGTCAAGCAAGATAAGACGGCCGAGGAAGGTGCGGCCTTAATTGCGGTCAATGATCCAAACTGGAAGGCGCCAAGTCTTGAGCTACTTGAGAAGAAACAGTCGCCAGCTGATGCGGGTGATGTTCAACAGAATGCCCAGACGATTAAGGATACGCTGAGTGAGTTTAATATCGATGTTGAAATGGAAGGTGCGAATATTGGACCAAAGGTGACGCAGTATACGCTCAAACCACCGAGTGGCGTCAAATTGACGCGCATTACGGCACTCGAGACGAACATCGCCTTGAATTTGGCGGCGCAAAGCCTGCGTATTGAGGCGCCGATTCCAGGGCAGCGTGCCGTTGGTATTGAGGTGCCAAACCGCAAGGCGGCTGATGTACGTCTGTATGGTATTCTCAGCTCAAAACAGTGGAAAAACGACCGCGAACCGCTAAGCTTTGCGATTGGTAAAGATATTTCTGGTGATGCCGTGGTTGGCGAACTGAACAAAATGCCGCACTTGTTGATTGCAGGACAGACGGGTAGTGGTAAGTCGGTCATGATTAATACGCTGCTGACAAGCTTGTTGTATCGTAATAGTCCTAGCGAAATGAAACTGATTTTGGTTGACCCAAAGCAAGTCGAAATGGCACCATATGAAGATATTCCACATCTGTTGACACCGGTGATTACCGAGCCAGAAAAGACCATTAGTGCCTTGAAGTGGGCGGTCAACGAAATGGAGCGACGCTACAAGTTGCTGGCCGAAGAGAAACTTCGTGATATCAAGAGCTATAACCAAAAGGTACAAAAGGGCGGCAAGAAGATTGCCGTCGAAGACGAGGATGGCAATATTCAGCAACATGATGACGGGGCGATGCCATATATCGTGATTGTGATTGATGAGCTAGCCGATTTGATGATGGTGGCGGCGCGTGACGTTGAAGCGTTGATTGTGCGATTGGCACAAAAGGCGCGTGCGGTTGGTATTCACTTGGTGCTAGCGACGCAACGTCCGAGTGTTGATGTTATCACCGGTCTGATTAAAGCCAACGTGCCGGCACGTATTGCCTTTACAGTGGCGTCTCAGATTGATTCGCGAACGATTTTGGACCAGGTGGGCGCCGAAAAGTTGTTGGGACAAGGTGATATGTTGATGCTGACCCCAAGTATGAGCAAGCCGAAACGTATCCAGGGTGCGTGGGTGATGGATGAAGAGGTTGGCAAGATTACTGATCATTTGCGTATGCAGTCGGCACCGCAATATAACGACGAGATTGTCTCCCAGCCGGTGCAACTGAACGGAAAGGGCGGTGTGGTGATGGACTTTGCAACTGACACGAGCGGTGATCAGACGTACCAAGAGGCGCTGCGGATTGTGATTGATAGTGGCAAGGCGAGCGCGAGTTTGTTGCAGCGACGCCTAGGAATTGGCTATGCTAAAGCGGCGCGCTATATCGATACGATGGAAGAACAGGGTATTGTTGGCCAGGCAAGCGGCAATAGTAAGCCACGTGACGTGTTGGTGCGTAGCATGGATGAGCTTGGAGGTGAGGCGTAAGTAAAGCGAGTCTTCGGCCTTTACAAGGGCCAATGGAGGAAGGCCGGTTGATATATATCATATAAGAGCGCGTATAGGGGCATACTATACGCGCGCTCTTTTGAAATGGCTACCATCTTAGTTATAGACGGGTAGATAATCACCAATTTTGTATTTGGTGTAGTACATCATCGACCCAAATGGCGCGCTATTGTCGGTGGCAGTGAGGTTATTGTCTTCGCCGTTGACGTGGAAATTATAAAGCGAGATGAATTGGCCACCAACGGCACGAATTGAGTGGGGTTTATCCATTCGATAGTTAATGCCGGCGTAGTAGGCGTAGGCAGTGATGCTCGAGAAATCGACAGGGTTATTGAGCGATGACCCCCAAAATCCGATACCTCTACCGTAATAGTCCTCACGGAACGAGTCGTATTGTTGAGTGGGGGTGAGGCAGTCATTGGCTGTGTCGCTGTTTGAACAGCTTGAGTTGCTCGAGTCGAAACTAATGAGGTCAATCCCCGCGCCGGCGCTATTTGGGAAGAAACCGATGGCGTGACCGCTGATGGTGATACTGCCGTTGACGACCATTTTGACACGACGGGTGCCAACAGAATTAGCAACGACGAACTTGGCATTTGAGTCAATGTTGAGGTTGCCTTTGATGTATACGTCACCCTCAAGTGTGATAACGCATGGTCCTGACATTGAAATAACGTTGGGTGAGCCGTTAATACGCGCGTTGGCTGGCCATGTATGATTGGCGCCTCCCCATCCGACACAGAGATTATTGAGACTAGTGGTGACGGTTTGCTTGTCGGTAAAGGCTTTTTTATCAAACTTTGGCAGTCCAACGTCAGGCGCGCGACAGCCGTCGATAAGCCCTCTACCTGTTGGGCCAGGGAAAATAAAGCTTGACGGGGGTTGGTCATTTGCGCAAACGGTACCATAAATGGCAGGGTTTCCTGGTTGAAACACGTTGGTCTTGATAGTGATTGACGGATCGCTACTTGGGCACGGCTGCGGCCAGGTGCCTGAGGCGCCACATTCAATATTGGCAACTGTCAGGTTCATTGAATTTGTTGGAGTACCGATCCAAGCGCCGCCACCTTCCGTCCTGACTTTACCGCGCGTATAAACTGACCCACCGGTAAGTGCGGTCGTGAGGCCTGGTGGCCCGAAAGTGTTATAAATCCCGATTCCCCCCGATCCGGCGATGATATTTTCCTCGGCAGGTACTTTGGTGATAAAGATAAGGACGCGCAGTTTCTTTTGCATAAATGAAGTTGTGTCTGCTCCTGTGCGATACAAAAAGCCAGTCGAAGTGAGGGTTAGTGTGTCATTACCATTGTTGACAACAGTGGTCGTATAGGTAGCCTTGCCCTGACGTGTATTGCTATAAAACTGTTTTTCAGTGCTATATCCAGTAAAACTTCCGTTGGTTTTGTTGAGTTGGTCGACAGTATCGCTAATCCCGGCCTCTGCGGCATACACCACAGCGGTGTCGTTGATATCTGCCTTGGTTTTGCTGTATTTTGCCGCGGCTACTGACAGAAGGCTGACGGTAAGAAGGCTGAGAACGAACGAGATGGCAATCGTCAGAACAAGGATAAAACCGGCGGAGTGAGGCTGATGAGTTAGTGAGTGAGAGGGGCGTGATCGACCTATCATAATGCTCCCCATTATAGCACAAGCATCATGGTACACGATACCTGTTATGGAGTGACGAGTACGTCACTATCGCTTGCCGGTGCGTTCCAGTAGGTCTTTTTGACGGTAATAGTGTATTTATCGCACGTATCGATACCGGTAAGAGCACAGGGGCTGCCGTCGGCTTTGGTGGCGGTGTAGCTGTAGACTGCGGTATTACCGAATTTGGTGGCAAGGTCGGTAGCTTTTTGGGCGGTCAAATAGTCGACGACGTCGCTTTGAGTTTTTGGATAACGATTACGATTGCGGAAGTAGGTCGATAGCTGTAATTTAACCTCTTCGGCGGTATTGACGGCGCTTGACTTGTTGGAACGGTTGCCAAAACTACGCATGCTGATAAAGACGACACCAAGCAAGATACCAATGATAACGATGACGACAATAACCTCGACAATCGTAAAACCAGACGAGCGTTTTATCATTGGGTAATTCCTCCTTCGCCGATATAAGCGGTCTGTACAACATCGCGCGTGTAGCTACCGATGGTGTAGCTAACGGTGACATCGAGGCGTTTAAAGTTTGGCATATCGCCCGATTGGCTGACAACCATTGTGGCGCGACCCTGGGGAAGTGTTGAGGGGACGCGAGAGGTGCGATCGTATGGTGATCCACTGGTGGTGAGTGTCGCGAATTGACCATTGCGGCTTTCTTCGATGATTTGCCTGGCGGTGGTGTTGGCAATATCAAGATAGTGTTCGTTGCGCTGGGCTGCCTGAGTGGCGCTAATACCACCGACGACGGCGAGTGTCATAATACCAAAGATAGCCAGCGTGACAATCGCCTCGGTAATGGTAAATCCTTGTTGGTGCGTTTTTTTTGTCATAAGCGTCATAGATTGCCCTTATTATAGCATAGTGATGACGGGCCACTTTAAGATATTAGACTGGATTTTTCCACAGGGGTAGGGTATAATAAGTGAGTAATATTAACTCAGCTTATGCGGCGTCAGTATGACCCACATGGCATAAGCATCCACATGGATTCCAAAGGAGGACCTAGTGAAAGCCTACGAACTAACCGTTCTGATTCATCCTGACCTCGAAACGGATATCGAAACACCCCTAAAAAAGGTGCGCGATATCGTAACGAGTGCGGGCGGAAATGTCACCAGTGAAGATAACTGGGGCAAGAAAAAACTGGCATACAAAATTAACAAAGAAGACTTCGCTGTCTATGTCTACATGGAAGTCAGCTTGCCGCCTGAGGCACCACTTAAAATCAGCAACACGCTGAACATCACCGATGAAGTACTGCGCTACTTGCTGGTCACCGTTGACGAAAAGGGCCGCGCGCTCCTTGCCGAAGACAAAAAGCGTGCTGAGAAAAACGAAGCAAGCGAAGAATAAGATTTTTATACACGAGGGAGATAGGGAAGATGGCACGAGGAATTAACCAAGTAATACTGATGGGACGCCTGACGCGTGATCCAGAAACGCGAACGACGCCAAGCGGCAAATCTGTCACAAGCTTTAGTCTCGCGGTTGATCGTGGCGGCCAAGACGACCAAGCTGACTTTTTTGATGTCACTGCATGGGAAAAGACCGGCGAATTGGTTGCGCAGTACCTCAGTAAAGGTCGCCGCTGCCTGGTACAGGGACGATTGCGCCAGGATAGCTGGGACGACAAAGAAACCGGCAAAAAACGTACCCGCGTCGAAGTGGTCGCGTTTGACGTCACGTTCCTTGATGGTCCAAATAGTGGTGGCGATAGCGCCTCGGATGCCTCTTCTGTAGCCTCGAGCAAAGCAAGTAACAAAGATGTGGTAATCGAAGACATCGACGACAAGCCGATTGATCTTTCGGAAATCCCATTCTAAGACTAAGACAAGAAGGATTCTACTTATGAAACGATTCAAAAAGGACACACCTGCGTATTTTGACTACAAAGACGTCAAAACATTGCAGCGCTTTATCAACGTATACGGCCAGATCGAGCCTGTCGCAAAGACAGGCCTCAGCGCTCGCCAACAGCGCCAGCTTGCCGTTGCAATCAAACGCGCTCGTCATTTGGCACTATTGCCATTTGTCACTGCTAACTAATTTAGTGGCCGATATTTGACAGCTGTATCGCAGCTGTCATTTACCAGCTACTAAGCAAACACAGGAGAAATGATATGTATCAACCAACTGATTTGAAAAAAGGCGTTGTGTGTCAGATTGACGGCAAGCCATATCGCGTGATTGAATATGGCCAAAAGGTTATGGGTCGTGGCGGTTCGATCGTGAACGTTCGCCTCAAGAACTTGATTGACGGCAGTGTTATCCCCAAGACCTTCAAAGGACAGGATAAAATTGAACGCGCCGAAGTTACGAACAAAAACGTGCAATATTTGTACACGGACGGTACGGATTTCCACTTTATGGACCCGGAAAGTTTTGAGCAGTTCCAGTTGGGGGCGGATATTGTTGATACAGCCAGCCAGTATTTGAAGGAAGGCGATGAGCTGAATTTGCAATTCTTTGGCGACAAGGTGATTAACGTTGAGTTACCAAAGAACTTATTCCTCGAGGTGACGTATGCCGAAGACGTTGTAAAAGGTGACACCACCAGTAGTGTCCTCAAAGATGCGACACTCGAGACGGGCCTCGTCATCAAGGTGCCGGCATTTATCAAGGTGGGTGATATTGTATCGGTTGATACCGCGACTGGTGAATACCGCGAACGAAAGAAGTAAATGTCGAAACAACGACTGGATATCGAGCTGACACGGCGCGGACTGACACGAAGTCGGTCGCAGGCCGAAAGTTGGATTGGCCTAGGCAAGGTGACGGTCGATGGGCAGCTTGCCAAAAAATCAGGGCAGTTTGTGCGCGACGATGCGGTGATCCGTCTGATTGCGGACGAACAATATGTCAGTCGGGCGGGTTTGAAACTCGCCAGCGTGGCGCAGCTTTTGGGCGTTGAATTTCGCGACAAAACAGTGCTGGATGTTGGTTCGTCGACGGGCGGATTTACTGATTATGCACTGCGTCGCGGTGCCAAGAAAGTCTATGCGGTCGATGTCGGGACGGACCAGTTACACCCAAGTCTTCGTGGTGATGCGCGCATTGAACTCCACGAAAAAACGGATATTCGCGACTTTGAACTGCAGGATGTGCCAGATATTATCGTGATGGATGTATCTTTCATTAGTCTGCGCGAGATTTTACCGCACATTGCCGAACGCTTGAGTAGCAAACATACTCAAATCGTGGCGATGGTCAAACCGCAGTTTGAAGCGGGTAAACACCAGGTCAATAAGGGCGTCATCAAAAACGACGCGGTGCGCCGCCAGATTCTAAAAGAATTTGAAACGTGGGCAAAACAGTATTTTGTGATTCAAGACAAGCGCGATAGCGAAGTAGCGGGCAGCAAAGGTAACCGCGAGCGGTTTTATGTATTGGCACGTATTTCGTAGCGCTATATAATAAACCCATGACAGAAATCCGCCCAATTAGTAATGAATATTTTGGGTGAGATTAAACAGACACTTGCGGAGGGTAAGGATGTATTTGCGGTATATGGCGATGCGCATGCGTACACGCTAGAGCCAGC
>JASLCP010000057.1 GCA_030151825.1 Candidatus Saccharimonadales bacterium | reverse complement strand
TAGATTAGGGGGCATTCATAGTTATGAGTCTTCAGCAAATAAAAAACTTAAAGGAACAAAAGGGTTTTACCATCGTTGAGCTCCTGATTGTGATTGTGGTCATTGGTATTTTGGCTGCTATCATCATCGTTGCTTATACTGGTGTACAGAACCAGGCACGTACAACGAAATCAAAATCAAATGCTTCGACGATTCAGAAACGACTTGAGGCGTATTATGCAGAAAAGGACGGGACATACCCAACAGTTGCAACATGGAAGACAGACTCAACGGCAGCACCTACGGCCGCTGGATCAATTCCTGCAAATATAAAAGTCGTATCTGGTGACCCAGCAACAAAAACAGACGAAGTTGGACTATATTACTGTGCTACAAGCTCACCTACGGCGGCAAACGCAACTGGTTATAAGGTTGTCTGGTGGGATTATACAAAGAATGCTGTAACTGTAGATCCTATCTACGGCGGTGACGCTAAAGACGGCTCTACTTGTGCAGCTGCGTAGCAAAAATATAAATAATTTTATGATAATTAATGACTCCGTCTTTACGGAGTCATTAATTATCATTCCTTAATGATAGCTTTTGTCCACTTATTATATAACATCACTCGGCAACGGAAAATCTGCTACAAAATCCATCACTTCTTTGTGTAATTGCACAAGCACTGACTGATTATCGCGTGCGCCAATCGCCTGCTTTATCCATGCCGCAAGTTGCGGCATATGTTCTTCACGCAACCCCCGCGTGGTCAACGCTGGCGTACCTAATCGAATACCACTTGGACGGAACGGTGGCAACGGGTCATCGGCAATGCTATTCGCATTCAGCGTAATACCGATCTTATCAAGGGCAATTTCCGCGTCTTTACCATCAATACCAAAACTGTTATGCACGTCGGCCAAAATCAAATGATTGCTCGTACCACCAGTCACTAATATAAAGCCTTGTTTCTGTAGTTCGTCCGCTAAAACCGCAGCGTTTTTCACTACCTGACTGGCATACTCTTTGAACGCAGGCTGTAGCGCTTCGCCGAACGCCACGGCTTTTGCCGCAATCGTATGCATATGCGGGCCGCCTTGCGTTCCCGGAAATACCGAGCGATCAATCAGCGTCGGGATGTTTTCGAGGGTTTTCTCGGGCTTTTTCAGAGGATTACTTACCGTACCGCGTGACAGAATCAAGCCCCCGCGCGGCCCGCGCAATGTTTTGTGCGTCGTCGTCGTAATAACATGAAAGCCATAATCAAAGGGGTTCTTGGCAACGCCACCGGCAATTAACCCCGCAATATGTGCCATGTCGGCCATCAACAACGCACCTACTTCATTGCCAATTTCGGCAAATTTAGCATAATCAAGCTCGCGGGGATAAGCACTAAATCCTGCCAAAATAATCTTTGGCTTATGTTGTCGCGCCAGCTGGCGTAATTCGTCATAATCAATTTCACCCGTTGCCGGATCTTTCATTTTATAGCGCACAAAATTATACAATCCGGCGCTGCGCGTCACCGGTGCACCGTGCGTCAAGTGACCACCGTGACTTAAGTCCATTGCCAGCACTGTGTCACCAGGTTCAAGCCAGGCGTTATAGACCGCTTCGTTCGCCGGTGCACCCGAATGTGGCTGGACGTTGGCATGGTCTGCGCCAAAGAGCTGTTTAGCACGGTCAATCGCCAGCTGTTCGACTTGATCGGTATATTCCTGGCCACCGTAATAGCGTTTACCGGGATAGCCTTCGGAGTATTTGTTCGTAAATACACTCCCTAGCGCGGTTAAAACATCGCGCGAAACATAGTTTTCGCTTGGTATCAGTTCTAGGCCTTCGCGTTGGCGCTGCTCTTCCGCCCGAATTAAACCGGCAATCTGCGTGTCTTCCATGATCGTTTTTCTCCCCTGTTTTCTTTATTATAGCAAATTGAGGACGAGATATGTCGCCCCGAACTTGACCTATGACGACAGAGGCAGAACAATAAGCATCTTGACTTTATATCATAAATGATATATAATGGAAACTATGGAATCAGATGACTACAAAGTCAAGATCGGTAACCTTATTCAAGAAAGCCGATTGCATCGTGGCTTTACTCAGGCACAACTGGCCGAATCCCTCGGTACGAGCCAAAGTGCCATTAATCGTATTGAAAAAGGTGGACAAAACATCAGTCTCGAAATGATCGCCCGTATCAGCGATGTGTTGTCTCATGATATAATGACCCTTAATCACTCAGGAAAAATTAACTTTCGCGTTAACGGCGGCAAAAAACTCCACGGTGAAATCGAGGTCAAGACCAGCAAAAACGCCGCCGTTGCCCTCCTCTGCGCCGCACTCCTGAACCGCGGCAAAACAACCCTCCGTCGTGTCGCTCGTATCGAGGAGGTCAACCGTATTATCGAAGTATTGCAGAGTATTGGCGTCAAAGTTCGCTGGCTGAACGAAAATAACGATCTCGAAATCATCCCGCCCGTAAAACTCAACCTTAGTGCCATGAATATCGACGCCGCTAAACGCACGCGCACCGTCATCATGTTTCTCGGACCCCTCCTCCACCAGTACAATGACTTTCAGTTGCCCTTTGCCGGCGGCTGCAACCTTGGTAAACGTACCGTCGAACCACACCTAGCTGGCCTCCGCCCGTTTGGAATGGAAGTCGAGGCAACCACTGAGTATTATCACGCTCAAACGCACAAAAGCCCTGTTAAAAAATCAATTCTCTTGACAGAACGTGGCGACACTGTCACCGAAAACGTTATTATGGCAGCCGCACTCTATGACGGTGAAGTAACGATTCGCAATGCCAGCCCTAATTACATGGTGCAGGATTTGTGTTTCTTTTTGCAAAAATTAGGTGTCAAAGTTGACGGTATCGGCACGACGACACTCAAAATCCATGGCGTCAAACGTATCGACAAAGACATCGAGTACTTCCCCAGTGAAGACCCGATTGAGGCGATGAGCTTTATTGCTGCCGCTGTCGTGACCGATTCGGAATTTACGGTCAAACGCGTGCCGATTGAATTTGTCGAGATCGAACTCGCGACACTGGCCGAAATGGGCCTACAATATGACATGACCGATGAATATGCTGCTCGAAATGGCCAAACGAGACTTGTCGACATCACGCTCAAGCATTCAAAAATGACCGCCGCCAAAGACAAGCTACACGCGTTACCGTTCCCTGGTATCAATATGGATAACTTGCCATTCATGGGCCTCATCGCGACTGCTGCACGTGGCCGCACACTGGTACACGACTGGTCGTACGAAAACCGTGCAATCTACTTTACCGAACTCAGTAAGCTCAACGCACAGATCGAGTTGCTTGATCCTCACCGTGTCTATATCACCGGCCCAACCCGCTGGAAAGTTGCCGATATTGTGGCGCCGCCTGCTCTGCGCCCGTCAGTGGTTGTGCTGCTTGCAATGCTTGCTGCCCCGGGGCACTCAATTTTACGTGATGTGTATTCGATCAACCGTGGCTACGAAGATTTTGCCAACCGCCTGAATAGCCTGGGCGCCGAAATCGAAACAATCCGCGAAATCTAGCGTATCTCTGTTATTTGTGCTACAATTACCAATGTATTTGTCTATGTGGCGAATGTAGCTCACTTGGTTAGAGCGTCGGGTTGTGGTTCCGAAGGTAGAGGGTTCGATCCCCT
>JASLCP010000031.1 GCA_030151825.1 Candidatus Saccharimonadales bacterium | reverse complement strand
GCGAGCTGAAACTGGATAAGAAACTGGCTCTCAGGTTGACCTCATTCCAAGCGAATGGGCAGTCTGTCGAGCGGTTCATGTTTATGCGGCTGTTTGTTGACCACAAGTAGTGCGCCAGATAAGGTCAGTGGCCCATCCTCTGTCCTTATTACTTTGGTTTTCATTGCAATATGGAAGGTGAGGTGATGAGGGTTGATTGAAAGACCTGTTCTAATCTGTTATGATAGTCCGAGTATGAAGACAACTGTGAAACACTTATCAGATACCAAAGTAGAGCTCACCATTATTCTCGGTGAAAAAGAACTCAGTGATGCCGAACAGGTTGCACTGACCAAACTATCCAAAGATATGAAGGTCCCTGGCTTTCGTAAAGGCAAGGCACCGGCGAGTGTCGTGGCAAAGAATATTAACCCTGATGCGCTTGGACAGCAGACCCTTGATGACGCATTGAGCAAGGCGGTTGCCGAAGCGTTTACTGCCGAAGAAATCCAGGCACTTGACCGCCCACAGGTCGAGGTCAAAAAATTTGTCCCCGGTAAAGAACTCGAATTTACTGCCGAGACCGAAATCTTGCCAAAAGTAACGCTTGGCGATTACAAAAAGCTGACCGCTAAAAAGGGCAAGGTGAGTGTTACTGCCAAAGACGTCAACGATATTATCGAACGTATGCGCCGAGGCTTTGCCGAAAAGAAAGCAGTCGAACGTGCTGCCAAGGACGGTGACGAAGTCGTTATCGACTTTGTCGGCAAAAAAGACGGTGAAGCGTTTAACGGGGGTACAGCAAACGATTACACGTTGCAGCTTGGCTCAAACCAGTTTATCCCAGGTTTTGAAGAAGGTATTGTCGGACACAAAGCCGGTGATGAATTCGACCTAGACCTTGCATTTCCAGCTGATTATCACGCCAAAGACTTGGCTGGTGCAAAGGTTGTGTTCTCGACCATGCTAAAGGAAGTGAAAGAAATTGTGTTGCCTGAGCTGACCGATGAACTGGCCGCAAAAGCCGGTCCGTTCACTAGTGTTGACGAGCTGAAAGACGACATCAAGCGCGAGATTACCAAACAGAAAGAAAATGAGGCGCTTGATACGCTGAAAGACGAGCTGCTTGATCAGTTGATCGAAAAAAGCACGATTCCACTCCCAGAAATTTTGGTACAGGATCAAATGCGCAGTATCGAACAGGATATGACGCAAAATCTGATGTATCAGGGCATGAACCTTGATATGTATTTGGAAAGCAAAAAACTGACAAAAGAGCAGTGGCTTGACAGCGAAGTGAAAGACGCCGCCGAAAAGCGCGTCAAGGCTGGCTTGATGCTTGCCGAACTGTCAAAAGTGGAAAAGGTAACAGCGACCGATGAAGAGCTGGCTGAAAAAATCAACCAGTACCAGCAACAATACGGCAACAAATCGGGACAAGACTTTACGACACCAGAAATCCAACGAGATATCGCGAATCGTTTGATTACAGACAAAACGATCGACCGCCTAGTTGAATTAAACACAAAATAGTGTTATAATATAAGTATACTCCCAGCCAAGTAAGGAGTAGCAATGAACACTGCTGTTACGCTCAAGTACAGTATCCTGACAATGGTGGCTATTCAGGCGTTTCGTTACCGCGGCTATTTTGTCGCCGCTGGCCGTCTGTTCGGCCTCAATCGTCGAATTCGGCGAAATCAGGCGTTTCAGGCGCGATAACCCCAGTTTTACCTGTAATATCGGACACATAGTATGACTCTGGCTGGGAGTCTGTCCTTGAAACCATTCAAATTAGCACTCTATTGCAACGAGTGCTAATTTTTTGTATACTAGAAATATGACAAAGCCAAGCAACTATCTAGTACCAACGGTGATTGAACAGACGCGCGACGGCGAACGAGCGTTTGATATCTATTCACGATTATTAAACGAACGCATTATCTTTTTGGGCGAAGACGTTAACGAGCATACGGCCAATATTGTGGTGGCGCAGCTGCTGCATTTGGCATACGAAGACCCGAAAAAGGATATCAAACTGTATATCAATAGCCCTGGCGGCAGCGTGTATGATGGCCTAGCGATTTATGATACGATTCAGTTTATTGCGCCGGATGTGCAGACGATTGGCATTGGCTTGCAGGCGAGTATGGGTGCATTCCTTCTCTCGAGCGGGACGAAAGGGAAACGATTTGCGCTGCCAAACAGTCGAATTATGATCCATCAGCCATCCAGTGGCACTCAAGGCAAGATTTCCGACCAAGAGATTACCTTGCGCGAAGGCATTTTCCTCAAACAACAATTAAACAAAATTCTTGCTAAAAACACCGGTCAAAAACTGGCAAAAATCGAACAAGACGCCGATCGCGACTTTTGGATGAGCGCCGAAGAGTCGGTCAAATACGGACTGATTGATCAGATAATTACGAAAGCGTAGCCCTTTCTTATTTTACCCCTTGCATATTTGCGCGACTTCAGGCACAATAAGTACCAAGAAGTAGTGTAGTTTGGTATTCTATGCCCAAATAGAAATTACCCCTGATGGCAACAGAGGTAATCCAAACTGAGTGAATCTTCGGGCCAATTCACTAACAACCGATCTCGAGTACTGCAGTGCGACGGGTCATAACCAATGCGAGGATAAAATATGGCAAAAACCAAGCCTACAGCTGGTATGCGTGTGTTTTTTACAAGTGAGGACACCGCTCTACCAATGCCAAATCTCATCGCTCACCAAAAGGACAGCTGGCGTGAATTCGTTGAAACTGGCCTGAGCGAGATTTTTGCAGAACTAAACCCAATCGAGGACTATACTGGTCAAAAGCTCGAACTGCGATTTAAGGAATATCACTTTCAAGATCCAAAGACGGGTGAAGCTGACGCTAAAGAAAACAACCTCACCTTTGATGCGCCACTGCACGTCAATGTTGAGCTCACCAACAAGGTGACCGGCGAAGTCAAAGAGCAAGAAATTTATCTTGGTGATTATCCATGGATGACTGACCGCGGAACATTTATTATTAACGGTACTGAACGCGTTGTTGTCAGTCAGCTAATTCGTAGCTCGGGTGTGTTCTTTACTGCTGATAGTGTTGCCGGTCGCAACAACTACGGCGCCAAGCTGATCCCAGGCCGTGGTGCATGGCTTGAATTCGAAACCTCAAGCGCTGGCGTCATCTATGTCAAAATCGATCGCCGCCGCAAGTTGCCTGTCACGACATTACTGCGCGCACTTGGCCACAACAAAACCAGCGAAATCAAGACAATGTTTGCCGATGTTGACACCGGTGATGTTAAATATATCGACGCAACCCTCGAAAAGGACCCAGCACGCGGTTCAAATGAGGCATTGATCGAAGTCTACCGCCGTCTGCGACCAGGTGATTTGGCGACTGTCGAAAACGCTCGTAGTATGATTGAGCGTATGTTCTTTGACTTTAAACGCTTTGATTACAGCCGTGTTGGTCGTTACAAATTGAACCAGCGCCTTGGCCTGGAAGTTGCCAACACGACCGAAAATCGTGTCTTCCAGATGAGCGATTTGATTGCGATTATCCGCGAATTGATTCGTCTCAACAATACCCAAGATCCTGCTGATGATATCGACGCATTGTCAAACCGCCGTGTCAAATTGGTTGGCGAATTGGTTGCCCGTCAGTTCCGCGTTGGTATGCTCCGCATGCAACGTAACGCCATGGACCGTATGTCAATGAGCGAAATTGAAACAGTGACTCCAGGCCAGCTGATTAATGCTCGTCCAGTTGTTGCCGCAGTTCGTGAATTCTTTGCGAGCAGCCAGCTATCACAGCTGATGGACGAAACCAACCCACTGGCTGAATTGTCGCACAAACGACGCCTTAGCTCGATGGGTCCTGGTGGTCTTTCTCGCGAACGTGCCGGCTTTGATGTTCGTGACGCGCACCCAACTCACTACGGCCGTATCTGTTCTGTCGAAACGCCAGAAGGTGCCAACATTGGGTTGGTACTGAACCTCGCGGCATATTCACGTGTCAACGAGTATGGCTTTATCGAAACACCATATCTCCGCGTTAAAAACGGTGTCGTCACTGATGAAGTAGTTTATCTTGATGCTAGCCAAGAAATCACCGAAGTGATTGCCGATGCTGGTGCAAAGCTTGACGAAAAAGGTAAATTTGTCGCAGAGCGCGTGAGTGCTCGTAACGGCCTTCTGCCAGAGCAAGTTGACGCAGGTGATGTGACCTTTATGGACGCTGCACACAAGCAGATCCTTGGTTCGACTGCGAGCCTGGTGCCATTTATCGAGAAAAACCGTGTCGACCGCTCGTTGACTGGTTCGAACATGCAGAAACAGGCGGTACCCCTACTGTCTCCAGAGGCACCAACGGTTGGTACAGGCGTTGAAGCGGAAATCGCGCGTAACACCAGCCAATTGATTGTTGCCGAGGCTGACGGTGAAGTTGTTCGTGCCGACGGCGACGAAGTACACGTCAAGTATAAGGACGGCGTAAAGATTTACGAGCCGATTCACTTTGCCAAGAGCAACGATGATCGTTCGATCAATCAAAAGGTTCGTGTATCTCGTGGCGACAAAGTCAGCAAGGGAAGTATCCTTATCGAAGGTGCCTCAGTTGCGGACGGCGAACTGGCGCTCGGTCGTGACCTAACAGTGGCATTTATGCCATGGCAAGGTTACAACATGGACGACGCGATCGTTCTATCTGATCGTATTGTCAAAGAAGATGCGCTGACAAGTATCAACATCAAAGACTACACCGTTGAAGTCCGCGAAACCAAGCTTGGTCCAGAAATCGTTACTCGGGATATTCCAAACGTATCAGAAGAATCACTTCGCCATCTCGACGAAGATGGTATTGTCCAGGTTGGTTCAGAAGTCAAAGCTGGCGACGTACTCGTTGGTAAGATTACACCAAAGGGTGAGCAAGAGCTTTCAAGCGAAGAGCGACTTCTTCGTGCTATCTTTGGCGAAAAGGCCAAGGATGTTCGCGATACCTCACAGCGTATGAACAACGCTGGTGGCGGTAAAGTCGTTGGTGTCAAGATTTTCTCTCGTGAAAACGGTCACGAACTGAAAGCTGGCGTGTTGATGCAAATCCAAATCTTTGTCGCTCAGCTACGCAAAATCAGCGTTGGTGACAAGTTGGCCGGTCGTCACGGTAACAAGGGTGTTGTTGCCTGAATCTTGCCTGTCGAAGACATGCCATACATGGAAGACGGTACGCCGGTTGATGTGGTTTTGAACCCACTTGGTGTCCCAAGCCGTATGAATATTGGACAGTTGTTTGAAACGCACCTTGGCATGGCAGCACGTGCCCTTGGATACAAGGTTGCAACACCTCCATTTAACGGTGTGCCAAACGACATTATCAGTGCCGAACTCGAAAAGGCCGGTCTTGCCAGCGATGGTAAAACGCAGCTATTCGATGGTCGCACCGGTGACGCCTTTGAAGAGCGCACGACGGTTGGTGTCATGCATATGATCAAGCTGCACCACATGGTCAGCGACAAGATCCACGCTCGTTCGACTGGTCCATACACGATGGTTACCCAGCAGCCACTTGGCGGTAAAGCGCAAAATGGTGGTCAGCGATTCGGAGAGATGGAGGTCTGGGCACTGGAGGCATACGGTGCTGCAACGACGCTGCAAGAAATGCTGACAATCAAGTCAGACGATGTCTACGGTCGTGCCAAAGCTTACGAATCAATCATCAAGGACGAAGTGATTGTTGGTCCAAAACTACCAGAAAGCTTTAACGTCCTCGTGAAGGAACTTCAGGGACTTGGTCTGCGTGTTGACCTCCTTGACGAGCAAGAAGAAGGCGAACATGTGATTGTTGACGCCGAAGAAGTCATCGCCGAAGCCGGCCCAGCGGATAAAACCGTGCCAGCACTTCCTGTAGCGGATGACGAAGAGGAAGTCGTGCTTGATGAATCTGACGATGTCGATTTTGAGGCCGATGGACTCACTATTGAAACAGCTGAAGAATTTGATGAAGGAAAGGAGGCGTAATATGTCACGAGTTGTTGCAGGTACAGGTATCGCCGATTTTGACGCGGTTCGCCTAGCGGTCGCGAGCCCAGATGACATCCTGAAATGGAGTCACGGTGAAGTAACCAAGCCAGAAACGATTAACTATCGAACGCAAAAACCAGAACGCGACGGTCTGTTTTGTGAACGAATCTTTGGTCCAGTCAAAGACATTAACCCGCATGATAGCAAACTAAAGGGTGTTCGCTCACGCGAAGCAGCTGTCGACAAGAATGGTGAGCTGGTGACTAAGTCAATCGTTCGTCGTGAACGAATGGGTCATATCAGCCTTGCTGCGCCAGTTGCTCACATTTGGTTTATGCGCGGCACACCAAGTGCAATGAGCTTGCTGCTGGGTATTACCGTTCGTAACCTCGAGCGTGTTGCCTACTTTGCCAGCTATGTCGTTCTTGCAGTCGACGGCGAAAAACGCGAGCAATTCTTGTCTGATCTTGAGGCTGAAACAGAAGCTGGTCGTGCCGCTATCAAAATCCGCTACGAAAAAGAGGCGGAAGCTGATGGTGCCGATGTGAAAGCACTTGCTGAAGCGCAGTCGCGTGAAGTCGAAGAACTGAACGAAAGCTACAACGTCAAGAAGGCGCAGTTGGACAGCTTGGTGAAGGGTTCGATGATGAACGAAACCGACTACCGTAACTTGCCAGAAGAATACGAAGAAATCATCGAAGTCGGCATGGGTGGCGTTGCTCTCAAGCGCCTGCTTGATGAAATTGATCTTCCTGTGTTGATCAAAGAACTGACTGAAGAAGTCGAAGGCGCCAAAGGTCAGCGCGAAAAGAAACTGCTGAAACGCCTCAAGGTACTTGAAGGTATGGAAGCTGCTGGCATCAAGCCAAGTAGCCTGACATTGACCGTCCTTCCGGTAATTCCTCCGGATCTTCGTCCAATGGTGCAATTGACCGGTGGTCGTTTTGCCACCAGCGACCTTAACGACCTGTATCGCCGCGTGATTAACCGTAATAACCGCCTCAAGAAATTGATCGATTTAAACGCGCCAGAGGTGATTCGTCGCAACGAAATGCGTATGCTGCAAGAAGCAGTTGACGCATTGGTTGACAACTCTGCTGCTCGTGGTGGTCGTGCGGTCAACGCAACCGGTGGTCGCCGCCGCCTGAAATCTATTAGTGACATGCTGAAGGGTAAGCAGGGTCGTTTCCGTCAGAACCTTCTCGGTAAGCGTGTTGACTACTCGGGTCGTTCAGTGATTGTTGTCGGTCCAAAGCTCAAAATCAACCAGTGTGGTCTACCAAAGCAAATGGCACTCGAGCTGTTCAAGCCGTTTGTGATTAGCTGGCTTATCCGTGGCGAACATGCGCATAATATCCGTTCGGCAACTCGTTTGATCGAAGCTGGTGATACGTTGGTATGGGACGCACTTGATGCTGTTATCGAGGGCAAATACGTTCTTTTGAACCGTGCGCCATCACTTCACCGCTTGTCAATCCAGGCCTTTCAGCCAAAATTGGTTGAAGGAAAAGCGATTCAGCTGCACCCACTCGTCGCCAATGGCTTTAACGCCGACTACGATGGTGACCAGATGGCTGTTCACTTGCCACTTTCAGAAGATGCGCAGCGTGAAGCTCGCGAGCTGATGTCTGCAACGAATAACTTGCTGAAACCTGCCGACGGTGCGCCAGTGCTGAATATTGGTCAGGATGTCGTTCTCGGTAACTATTACTTGACGTACGACAAGCCTGCTGCTCAGACTGATACCCGCAAACCATTTAGCTCGGTCTACGAAGCTGAAATGGCGTATGACAACGGCATTATTCAATTGCAAACACCAATCCGTGTCTATGCAAAGGGTAAAATCCGTGACACAACACTTGGTCGTGTTTTCTTTAACGAAATTCTGCCTGCAGACTTCCCATACGATGACAACATCCAAAGCAAGAAACAGCTTAAGAAAGTATTGGCAAAGGTCTTTACCAAGTATGGCGCCGAAGAAACTGCCAAGACGGCTGACCGCATGAAGGGTCTGGCGTTCCGCTTTGCAACAGTAGCCGCTGTATCGACTGGTAAAGATGATTATCTGAACTTTGAGCAGATTGATGAATTTGTTGCCGAAGGCGACGAACGAACGACGCAAATCTCTGATCAGTTTGATCAGGGCCTCATTACCGAAGAAGAACGTTACAACTTGACTGTTCAGTCATGGCGAAATGTTGACCGCAAGGTAACCGACTTCTTGCAGGATCAACTGAACCATATGGACACCAGTATTTCTGTGATGGTCAACTCTGGTGCTCGTGGTGATATCAGTAACGTCAAGCTGGCGAGTGCCATGATCGGTATCATGGTCGATGCTGCCAACCGCGAAATCGAGCTGCCAATTCGTTCAAGTTACAAGGCTGGTCTTTCATCACTTGAATCATTCGTGGCAACACGAGGTGCCCGTAAGGGTCTCATCGATACCGCCCTCAAGACTGCCGACTCGGGATATTTGACTCGCCGTCTGGTTGACGTATCACAAGATGTCTTTACGGTTGAAGATGAGGACGGTGATGACGCCGGATACACGATCTACCGTAGCGAAACCGAAGAGACAATGATTGAATTTGCGAGCCGTTTGACAGGTCGTTTTACAGCAGAGGCTGTTCCTGGTCATATCGAGGCTGACATGCTCATCCCTCGCGATATCGCTGAGGCTATCGAAGCTGACGCATCGATTACTGAGGTAAAAATTCAGAGCGTACTTTCGACGAAGAATCTCAAGGGTATTCCACGCAAGAGTTATGGTATCGACATGGCAACTGGTAGCTTGGTTGACCGTGCACAACCTGTAGGTGTGATTGCCGCTCAGTCAGTTGGTGAGCCTGGTACGCAGTTGACGCTCCGAACTTTCCATGCCGGTGGTGTGGCCGGTGGTGACATCACCCAGGGTCTGCCACGTGTCGAAGAATTGTTTGAGGCACGTACTCCAAAGGGTCAGGCGCATGTTACTGAAGTGACTGGTGCTGTTGATGTTTGGGAAGATGGCAAAAAATATGTCGTGCAGGTCACCCCAGAGGCTGGTCATGTTGAGCGTATCGCGCTTGAAGGCCGCACTGTTTCTGTCAAATCCGGCAGTAATGTCAAAGTGGGTGATGTACTCGCAACCACCGAGGGTGAGGCAAAACCACTCGTTGCACCATTTGACGGTGTCGTTGAGGTTGCCGAAGATACCTTGGTAATCGCTGCCAATGCTGGTGCGCCAGTTCGCTACGAAATTCCAGGTAGCACTCAGCTTGTTGTTCGCGCTGGTGACCATGTTGTTGCTGGTGATCGTCTGACGATCGGTTCGTTGAACTTGCACGACTTGATGCGTCTGAAGGGTACCGAAGCGACGCAGCGCTACATCATCAACGAAGTATTGCGTATCTATGCTGCACAGGGTCAAGACGTTGCTGACAAGCACCTCGAGATCATCGTGCGCCAGATGTTCAGCCGCGTGCAGATCGAAGATCCAGGCGACAGTTCATTTGTGACTGGTGATATTGTATCGAAGGCTGCGGTCGTTGATGCAAACGCCGAACTTGCCGCTGAAGGTAAGGAGTTGGTTCAGTATACTCAGTTGCTGCTTGGTATCACCAAGGTTTCGATCTGGAGCGATAGCTTCCTGTCGGCTGCATCGTTCCAGGACACCACTCGTGTGCTGATCAATGCTGCAACCTCGGGTCGTGTTGACCGCTTGCACGGACTGAAAGAAAACGTCATTATCGGACGCAAGATCCCAGTAGGAACTGGCGCCGTGCTTGACGATGAAGTCCAAGAAGAGCTTGCTGAAGAAATCAGCGAAGACCTCGATATCGTTGCCTAATCTGGTGACAATATAACAAATCACCCGCCAAAACACTGGCGGGTGATTTTGTGTGCAAAAACGGTTGAAAAGCAGCGGGCGATAGCGGTATGATAAATGAGTACTATCAAAGCACCTACTCATTCATTTGGAGTTTTCTGTGACACCGTCCGAAGAATCACATATACCACTCGACGATGCGACCTGTACGATGCGAGATATCATGCGACGATATCTCGCCCTAACGGGCAACATCACGACGGGGCAGGAATATGATCCTGTGACGTTACTGCCAACTCGTGATTATGTCAATTTCGAGGAGACTCGTCGCTTGGCTCCCTAATAAATGAGGACACGGTTCCTCGTCTAGTACTCCCGTCAGGGAGAGCTCGCCCTACCGCGGTGCCACACATCGCGGTAGGGCTTGAGTCTCCTTGGCGGCGTATCATCTTGGGCGCTTATAACAAGACTGATTGACACAGTCTTGTTTTTTGTAGCATTCACAAAAAGCTTGATTTAATGACATTTTTATTGACACCTTCGGTCATTGTCTCTGGTTGCGCTAGACAAGAAAGCGCTACTTTGCTATAATCGACCCAGAGTTTCATCTCTCGAGTTAGCGCCGAGAGGTAGGAAATGGTGACGATGCTGAAGTCACCATTTCCATACGAGACGATATCTGTCTCTATTAATGTTTGTAATAAGGAGTTTGCATTTCATGCCAACAATCAACCAGTTGGTGCGTAAACCTCGCAAGACCGCTGTAAAGAAGTCAAAATCTCCAGCGCTCGGCAAGATTCATAACGCACTAAAAACCCGTTACTATGATCAGACTGGTCCACTCAAGCGTGGCGTTTGTATCAAAGTAACGACCAAGACACCGAAAAAACCAAACTCAGCACTTCGTAAAGTTGCTCGTGTTCGCTTGACGAACCAGCAAGAAGTCTGGGCATATATTGGTGGCGAAGGCCACAACCTCCAGGAACACGCCGTTGTGTTGGTTCGCGGTGGTCGTGTGCCGGATCTTCCAGGTGTGCGTTATCACATCGTGCGTGGCGCGCTCGACCTTCAAGGTGTAGCTAAGCGCCAGCAAGGCCGTTCAAAATACGGTGCTAAAAAGGAGGATAAGAAGTAATGCCTCGTAAAGTTACCAAAAAGCTCCAGCGCGAGCTAAAACCAGATCGCAAATACCAGTCAATCCTCGTGCAGCGTTTGATCAACAAGTCAATGCTTGATGGCAAAAAATTGGTTGCCGAGCGTGCCGTGTATGCCGCTTTGGAGCAAGCTGCCAAGAAATTGGAAAGTGAAGATCCACTGGAAGTGTTTGAAAAAGCCCTCAAAAACGTTAGCCCAAGCTTTGAAGTCAAAAGCCGACGTGTCGGTGGTGCGAACTACCAAATACCATTCCCGATTCAGGGTCACCGTCAATTGCATTTTGCCTACAGCTGGCTTGTGCAGTCAGCACGCGCCCGTAGCGGTATGCCATATAGCCAGCGTTTGGCGCTCGAGATTGTCGATGCGCACAACGAAGCTGGTGCTGCCTTCAAGAAAAAAGAAGATACGCACAAAATGGCCGAGGCCAACCGCGCATTTGCGCACTTTGCTCGCGGATAGTTTTGTTCGCTTGCATAAAAAAGCACCCGCTACAGGGTGCTTTTTCTATGTTTGTCGCGCAAGCTTGGTTTATTTTATGAGTATACGAGATAGGTAAGTAGTCGACGCAAGGAGTGTTGCACAGAGGCAGGTTATTGCTTTATTGATATTTTAGTAGTGTAATAGCCTTCGTTCCATCTACCGAAAGGCATGTCATGAAAGACATTACGGACATCACAGAGTACCTACGCGCACACCTTGGCGCCAAGCTGGTGTGTTACATCACCAACACCTACAGCACCAGCATCTTGCAGAGCTGGATTGACGGTAAGACGTCGCCTAACGAAGATCAGCAGCAGCGTCTGCGTGCCGCTGAAACCATTTACACTCGCGTGGCTCGTCACGAAGAAAGCTTTGAGGTAGCGGCAGCGTGGTTCCGTGGTACGAGTGCCATCGTGCTTGGTAGCGAAGTGTCACCCGCAGAAGCGATCCGTGGAGGCTACTATGAGGCCGCTAGCTACGCAGCTGGGGATATGATTGCAGGCGCGTTTTCTTAGTGCGCTATGTAATCATACCGCCACATCCTCTTTGGAGGTGTGGCGGTTTTTCTTTATTGTAAAGTAGAATTGACTCTCCGGAAAGAGCCTTCGGCCTGGAGTATTATAGAAGTGCTATCTTATAACCCTCCTTTTATATAGTTCGAGTATATCATTTCAGCATAATTCGCATTCGCTCTCTGAAATAAAGAAATTCTGTGTATATAACGAAAATCACCCCATTGGGGAGATCAAGATTTGATGAAGTGATCTTCGACCCAATGGGGTTAGCTTTGAACGAGATGTGAGACGATGAGTCTCACGTTGGTATCGAAGTCATCTGTTAGTCGGACGATTGTTTCGTCCATCTTTCGCCCAGACGGTAGAACCATACCGTCTCCAACGGTTGCGCAGGACATGATCCTGATGAGCGCGAGGTCATCGATTGATAGAGGGGTGATGTTACGTGATGACGTATGAGTCGACTTATTCAGCGTAACTCGAGCGCGCTTTGGTCTATCAGGAGGCTCTGGTAAGGGCTGTGTCGATTCTTGGACTCTAGGTTTGTATTGAGATAACCTCTTTCTGTCTATCAGTATCGCTATCGTAATTAGGCACGTAATGAGATGACCGCTGTTATTGCAATGAACTACGGATACTGCCAGCGCGCAGTTGGATGACTCATGTATACTATGCGTATGGTATCTTGGGAGTTTTTACGAGACGCGGCGAATACGTTGAGTATAGAAGAGGCTGTGCGTCGATCATCATTTGTTAATGGCCAGGATGCAAGCATTTCACTTATTCGTACGGGACACTATGCGGTATTTCGAGTCGAATTGTCGACAGGTGGCTATATTGCTCGCGTGGGTATCTTGCAGTCTGACTCTTTTGATCCTCAGAATAATGGTCTATATGGGGTTGCGGCATACGTCAGACACGACCAGTTGTATGAGTATGAGATAGGTGAGTACTGTCATGATTCTGGTGCGCAGATTGTTCGACCGCTTGCATACGAGCGGACCAATGCTGGCTATGATATTTTATGGCTACCGTATATTGCAGCAGCCAAACGTCTGGCGAGTACGGATGAGTGGATTTCGCTTATTTCGTCTATTCAGGATGTATCGCGACATGACGCGATGCCGGTGTTTGGTAATTATCAAAAGACGAAAACACGCCTTGAAACGCTCAAGGGGGGCGAGAGGCTGCTTGGTGAGTACGAAGATTTAATGAAACGGCTGTTTGATGTAACGACGCGTTGGAGCGTGGTGCACGGAGACTTGCATGTCGATAATGTACTGGTGACTGACGCTGGCATACTGGCATACGATCTTGATACGATTGGCTGGTCGCCAGCAGTATGGGAGTTGACGCATCTTGGGGTGCGCTATGGCCAGCGAGGGAACACGGGGTATGATATTGACGTAATACGCAGCGCGCTTGGGTTTACAGAGCGAGAGTACAAAACGGCATATCAACTCCGACTACTTGCTTCACGCATTGCCCGAATGGCGGTCTAGCCCCGTTTTGTATAATTGCTTTTATTATAGATATATGTTATAATGAAGAGATGGAGCAATGTGCTCTATGTTCTTTGAGTAAGGAGTTTGTGGTGAAGAAAAGGGTACGCATAGCTGCGATTGTTGTCGCCGTTATGCTCGGTCTCGGTCTCGCTACGTCGTGCGCAGGTGTAGTGCTTGCAGACCCCGTTCGGCAGCCGTCGGCTGCCGACCAGCTATCTGAAGGAGTGATGCATTTCAACGTGTACCAGAATCCTCGCACTGGAGAGGTCGTCGTGAGTGGCGAGAAACTTCGTGGCGGTGCGCTGACGGTCGCGATCGAGCGTCGCGTGGGCAATGTTCGACTTCAGCCGGTGTTTACGTCGAGCTATCGAGTAGATCCGAACTTCGCAACGTACCGTATCGGTAATCGTGTCACGATTGCGCATGACGCGAATGCTCGGTTCGAGATGACACATCGGCCGATCATCAACAGTAGTGCAGTGACAACCATCGTCGTACTGACGTTCGAGGATGGCCAAATGATTGAGTTTGCCCGGTAGTGCCATCAGTCTCAGCTCAAAGAATCCCCCGCTTGCATATGAGCGGGGTTTTCTTTAAGTCAATTTGCTATAATGAGTATATGGCAACATTTAGTTTTGATATTGTGTCAGAGTATGACAAAGCAGAGATGAATAACGTCTATTTGCAGGCCGAAAAAGAAATTGCTAACCGCTATGACTTTAAGGGTACTCCAGCGGGTATCGAATGGTTTGGTGACAAAAAAGGCCTCAAAATCATCGGTAGTAACGAATGGCAGATTAACGCTGTGTTGGACATTGTGCGCAAAAAGCTTGCTGCTCGTGAAATCAGCAGCAAAGTACTGGACTTAGAAAAGCCCGTTCACGAAAGTAATCTCAAGGCAAGTAAAGAAGTGCCGTTTGTCGAAGGTCTGTCGCAGGACAAGGCAAAGCAACTCACCAAGATGATCCGTGATGCGTTTCCAAAAGTAAAACCGCAAATCCAGGGTGATGCTGTGCGCGTGACCGGCGCCAGTAAAGACGACCTACAGGCGGTGATGGCAATGGTGCGCGGTGCCGATCTTGATTTTGTGACGAGCTTTATCAACTTTCGCTAAAAACAACTAAAGTGGCAGGTCGCCTCGATTGAGGCGAGCGCAAACAGTCCGATGATACCAATAATCCAGCCGGCAATCACGTCGGTGGGATAGTGTGCGTTCAAATAAACGCGAGACGTACCGATACCAAACGATAGTATGGCGACGGCTAGCATGCCAGGAATAGCAATACCTGGATAATAATGAGCCAGCGCATAGATAAACGCGCCAAAACACACAGTTGACCCTGACGCATGTCCACTCGGGAAACTAAATGTACGAATAATCATATTGCGCGTGTAATCGTTGTCGGGGCGCGGACGACGCATAAATTCCTTGAGAATTGTCGTTACGATAACAGTTGCAATTGCTACTGCGCCTGCATAGGTCAGGACATTATTGCCACCACCCGCAATGCCAAAGCCGACCATCCCGGCGGCAATACCGACCGTAAAGGGCGGCTCACCAACGAACGTTAGCAGCGACATAATAGGCTTGAATGATACAGACAGACTGTGAACTCGCTTTGTAATGACACTATCAAAACGGCGGATGGTTCGTCGCATCTGTTATTTCTTTCGGTGACTTTTTCGCAACTTCGTTTTGCTATGCGGCATGACGACAAAGGTGAGTATGATTGCAAGAATGACGGCGAAACCGCACATGATCGATGGGATACCGGCCATTGTCTCAGGAGCAATAAGATTGATGGTGGCAGTCGGTAACATAAACAGAAGGTAGCCTGCGCACAGTGCCCTTAGGGCTTTGCCGGTTTTTTTGTTGCCCTTTGCCCACAAAAGTGACAGCAGTGTCCCAGTAATAAGCCATCCGTAATAGTACAAGCTATAAAGAGTCACACTCATATGATCCATATCGAATACTGCGTAATTTGGTCGACATTGATGATCATCGATTGCTCCTGGCATGAGTGCAAAATACAGTGCAAAAACAACCATCGACGCGTAGGCACTATATACTAACCATGGCTGCTTTTTGCCAGCTAATGTCGTAATGATATGAATACCAATCGCGGGCAGTAGCGTAATGCTGACGTAGCCGAGCCGAGCCCATTCATGTGTCTGCAGTCCTAGTCCGCCGCAAATCATATATTCGGCGAGCTGGAACACCCCTAGCGCGAAGAGCATTGCGACAACAAGTCTCGACAAGGTGTCTAGTCTATAGCGCCACATAATATAAAACGCCGCCCCGAACTCGAACAAAAACGTGGCGAGCATCACTGGCGGTGAAAAACAGTATAATTTCCCCGAATACTTCTTCATGCGCCCAAGTATAACAGAAACCCCACGCAAATGCACTTGCGCGAATCGGCCGTAGTGGTATAGTAATTTCACTATGGAGAATCACGAAACAGTGTACGAATACCAATCAAAAGACATCGATTATCGCAATACGTATGAGATGTCAGCACGGTACGAGGCTGCTCTGCGTACTATCTTTGATGAGGCTGCCGCTATCAGTAAAGAACGATACGCAACGACAGAACAGGTTACCGAGCGATTGTGCGACACAATGCGTGGGTGGCAGCAGTTTGGTGATGTGATGTACTTCACGGCAAGAAATATTTTGGTGCAGTGTGAAGGCGCGGGCGTGTATGTGCCAGCCGTTGATATTACGGCGCTTAATGAAGGGGATGGGCGTAGTGGTTTTACTATTTCGTATGAGTCGGAACATCCGCACCGCCCGCTTGAGTTCCTCGAAACAGTTGACGGCTATTATAGTGGTGCAACGGGTGGCGTAATACAGTGCGAGGACGGGATGTACCGGCCGCAAGTCGTTATGACATTTCGTAGTCCACAAACGACTTCGTTTAGCGCACCTGTCGAGAGTCGTGCGATTGATACGACATTATTTGAAGCGGGTATTTCTTCATCGTTCTTGGTTGAATGTGGCGAAAATGCCGCCTTGCAATTTCCTATGAATGAACGAATTACTCAGTTTCAGCGCTCAGTTGACACAATTGCACTCAGCGGCCTGTCAAAGACGCGCTTTTTGTCGACAATTCATAAGCTATCGGCGTTAGTATGGACGGAGACAGAAGAAGGTTACCAAGAAGTGCGTCATATCGAGCGATTACGCTGGCTTGGTCGCAATAGTGAGCAGTATATGACCGATCCAAAAGTACAAGAGGCGTTCTTGGACGCATTAGCAAGTCGATTGGCCGATCGTACCGTATACGTGACGCGACTATCAGATGGACGGGGTGATGGAGAGGCGCCCGAGGAATTTGGCCGCATTGCCGATGTGCTGATTGTTCAGGATGATACACAAGCGTATACTCCGGCGATTTCACTGGAGCGTGCCGTGCCCGATAACGACGTGGCAGTTGTCAATATTCCACTCAAAGAAATTGCCTCTCTTCGCTTTTAGTCACTAGTAATTTACCACACTATCTGATACAATAATCACAAACGCCGTTGTTTTTTATGGCAAAAATTTAAGGAATAAGGAAGAGGAACGACTCTCATGGCACAAAAAAACGTCCCACTAAAGGACTTTCGTAACATTGGTATCATTGCGCATATCGATGCAGGTAAAACAACTACGACTGAAGGTATTTTGTACCGAACCGGCTTGACGCACAAGATCGGTGTGGTGAAGGGCGACGGCGACGGCGCAACAACTGACTGGATGGCGCAGGAAAAAGAACGTGGTATCACGATTACCTCTGCTGCGGTGACATGCTTTTGGCGTGATCACAAAGTCAATATTATCGACACCCCAGGTCACATCGACTTTACGGCCGAGGTAGAGCGTTCACTACGTGTACTTGACGGTGCGGTAACGGTCTTTGACGGCAAAATGGGTGTTGAGGCGCAGACCGAAACGGTGTGGCGCCAGGCAAACAAATACGGTGTGCCACGTGTTTGTTTCATCAACAAAATCAACCAGACCGGTGGTGATTTCTACAAAAGCCTCGAAACAATTCATAACCGCCTCAGTAAGCATGCGTTGCCGATTCACTTGCCTATTGGTTTTGAAAAGGACATCAACGGTGTTGTTGACCTCATTGACATGAAGGCATACACCTACGACGATTACTCAGATCATGAGCTCAAGGTAAGCGATGTTCCTGCTGATATGCTTGATAAAGCTAAGAATGCTCGTAGCCTGTTGGTTGAGGCAGCCGTCGAAGCAGACGATGAGCTATTTGAGCGATTCCTCGATAAGGGCGAAGAGTCAATTACCATCGACGAACTCAAATCTGCACTCCGCAAGCGTGTACTCGCTGGCGACTTTTACCTCGTTACTGGTGGTGACGGCCGCGGCGTGATTGTCGAAAAGGTGCTTGACCTCGTTGTTGATTACTTGCCAAGCCCACTTGACGTTGATGCGATTTGGGGAAAAAACCCAAAGACTGGCGACGAAATCGAGCGCAAACCAGACGATGCTGAGCCAATGGCGGCTCTCGCATTCAAGATTGCGACCGACCCATTTGTTGGTAAGTTGATCTTCGTTCGTGTTTATAGTGGTGTCCTCAAAGCCGGTAGCTACGTTCTGAATACGATGACCGGCGAGAAAGAACGCGTCGGCCGTATCGTTCGTATGCATGCTGACAAGCGTGAAGACATCGATGAAATTCGTGCAGGCGACATCGCAGCGATTGTTGGTCTGAAGAACACGACGACTGGTGCAACACTTTCTGACGTCGCTCATCCAATCACCCTTGAGGCGATTGAATTTGCTGATCCTCCAGTGTCGATTGCCGTTGAGCCAAAAACCAAGGCTGACCAAGAAAAAATGGGTATCGCCTTGCAGCGCTTGACCGAAGAAGACCCAACCTTCCGTGTTCATACTGACGAAGAAACAGGCCAGACAATTATGTCAGGCATGGGCGAGTTGCATCTTGATATCTATATCGATCGTATGCGTCGTGAATTTAACGTCGAGGCAAACGTTGGCGAGCCACAAGTTGCCTTCCGTGAAACTATTCGCGGTGTTGCCGAAGCCCAAGGTAAGCATGCCAAGCAATCAGGTGGTCGCGGTCAGTACGGTGACGTTTGGATCCGTTTTGAACCAACCGAATCTGGTGAAGGCTTTGAATTCGTTGACGAAATCAAGGGCGGCGTCGTTCCACAAGAATACCGTGCACCTGTCCAGAAGGGTATCAAAGATACGCTTGAGGGCGGTGTTATCGCTGGCTATCCAATGATTGGTGTCAAAGCAACCCTCTATGACGGTAGCTATCACGATGTCGACTCGTCTGAACTTGCCTTTAACTTGGCCGGCGTCCTATCTGTACGTG
>JASLCP010000046.1 GCA_030151825.1 Candidatus Saccharimonadales bacterium | reverse complement strand
CAAACGTCAATAAAACAATAGCGCATTCATCAGGGGATGCGCTATAATTGTGTGCAGTATAACAAAGGGAGTAGCCGTACGTGACTAAAACAACACCGGTGAAACGGGACAGAGGTTCCGTGTCGCATGAAAAACAAAAACGATGGAATTTTATACCGAGTACGTTTGTGCTAATCGTCGGCCTGGCGATCGTGGTGGGCTACATTGCCGGCACGCGGAATGACCAAATTATGGC
This sequence comes from Candidatus Saccharimonadales bacterium, assembly GCA_030151825.1. Taxonomy (GTDB): domain Bacteria; phylum Patescibacteriota; class Saccharimonadia; order Saccharimonadales; family Saccharimonadaceae; genus JASLDG01. The sequence goes on along the minus strand of JASLCP010000046.1, from coordinate 27,712 downwards.
AGCTGCGGCGCCGCTGGTCGGCATGCATGTCGAAACCAGCGATATTGACCTTTCGAGTGTTGAGGATACATTTCGGGCATTAAAGTCTGATTTTGACGGCAACCTTGACCAGAAGGCATTGATTCAGGGGGCGAGCAAGGGGCTAGTCACTGCGGCAGGTGATATTCACACTGAGTATTTTACCGCCAAGGAGGCTGAGCAGTTCAAAAATGATCTGACAGGTGATATCGGTGGTGGTATCGGGGCCGAGATCGGACTTCGCGACAACAAGCCGACGGTGATTCGCACGCTAAAGGACACGCCGGCCGAAAAAGCTGGTCTTGCAGCGGGCGATCAATTGCTGCTTGTGAATGACAAGAATATTGCCAAGCAAACAGTCGAACAAGTGGTACAAAAAATCCGTGGCGATGTAGGAAGTACGGTCAAACTGACGGTGCTTCGAAATGATGAGCAAAAAGAGTTCACGATTACACGTGAGGAAATTACCAGTCCGAGCGTTGACTCAAAGATTGAGGGCGATGTTGGGACGTTGTCGATTTCTCGGTTTGACGAAAAAACTGGTGCTTTAGCGCGTACAGCAGCCCAAGAATTTAAAGATAAAGGCGTTAAAAAAGTTATTTTGGATCTGCGCGATAATGGTGGCGGTTATTTATCGGCGGCGCCAGAGGTGGCCGGACTATGGCTTGATGACAAGATCGTTGTCAGTGAGCGCCGTAAGGGTCAGCAAATGGACGAGCAGCGATCGCCGCGCGACGCGATTTTGGCGGGTATACCAACAGTGGTGCTTGTGAATGGTGGAACGGCCAGTGCTAGCGAAATCGTGACGGCTGCGCTTAAGGAGTACGGTGTGGTGACAGTAATTGGCGAAAAGACGTACGGCAAAGGGACAGTACAGAAAATGACCGAACTTGATGATGGGGCGCTCTTGAAGGTGACGATTCAACGCTGGTATACACCGAAAGGTCATAATATCGATAAAAAGGGTATCACGCCCGACCAAGTGGTAACACTGACAAAAGACGACGTAACAGCCGGAAATGATCCGCAGTTGTCGGCAGCGCGCCAGCAGCTTGCGAACTAATGATGGGTGCAGTACACTAGTAGTATGCAAGACCAACCAAAGAAAAAAATCCTATTAGTAGAAGACGATATTGCGCTTGCGTCAGTCTATCGTTCGCGCCTTGAGCTTGAAGATTTTGACACCAAGGAAGTGAATAACGGCGAAGACGCGTTGACGGCAGCCAAAGAGTTTCAGCCTGATCTGATCTTGCTGGACGCAATGATGCCAAAAATCAGCGGGTTCGACGTGCTTGATATTCTGCGCAATACGCCAGAGACGGCCAGTATTCGCGTGATTATGTTGACTGCACTGAGCCAGCCAAAAGACAAAGAACGTGCCGAGGCGCTTGGGGTAGATGACTACTTGGTCAAATCACAAGTAGTGATTGGCGATGTGGTCGAACGCGTTCGTCATCATCTGGGAATGGACGCGTAGTTCGTTTCTTTTGATAAATAGTACCGCGTCCAGGGTGTCCTGGGCGCGGTTTTGTTACTGTTACAAGGAGTTTTATCAGATAGGGTGGGTAATAAAAATACCTTGCAAGAGGCAAGGTATTTTAGTTGTACTATCGTTTCGTAATTATTTTACGAGTACTTGAGTGCGTGGTGCCGATTTGCCAGTAAACTTCGTCTTTTTTACTTTGGCGAATTCAACGATGCCGTCAACGGCTGCGTGAATCGTAAAGTTACGGCTGATGTAAGTACCAGGACCAGCAATTTTTGTGGCGCCAGTTTGGCGTACGAGCACTTCGCCCGCACGGACTTTTTGACCACCAAAACGCTTGACGCCAAGGCGCTGACCAGCGTTATTGTGGATGTTTTTGCTTGAACCACCGGCTTTGACATGTGACATGGGGCAAACTCCTTATCGTTGCTATTACAAAATCTTATCCATTGTACGAAATTTTTTGGGTTTCGTCAAGTCGGTAGCTGGGGCGTCGCTCTGCTGCCTACGGCGGTCAAGGTATATCATATTGACAAAATAGCTATTTTTTGCTATAATATAACAGACATCGGAGTTTCCCCATTATCTTTCAACAGAGAGGAGTCCGACATGTCGGACCTCAACAACCGTGAAGAGCTTGTCCCGAGTAAGCTGCCCCTTCCGGTAAAGATCGGCGCAATGCTGATTCTCATCGCTGTCGTCGTTGTGATCATCTATACGATTGGTCGGGTGGCGACGTCACAGCCTGACGAATCGTCTGTCGCTCGTCCACCGATGATCGAACAGATCGCTGGCGGCGAAATCGGATCAACCGCAGTTCCGCCCCAGACTCCTGTGCATATGCCAGAGCCAAACGACATGACGCCGCCGGTTTTGGATATGCCGACGCCCGGGCGCGTCGAAGTCGATCAGGCAATCGAACGGCTCAACAACGCTGTCGATGCGCAGTGGTCGGTCGAGCGCAAGCTGAACCACCTGGCGGTCGCATACTGTGCTCAGGTGTTTTCGCCCAACGTCAGTAGCTACCTGACTGCTGATTACGAGCAGAAAGTGGAGATGCTGTACGGTGATCTGCTCAGGCAGTTGCGCGAATCGAGCGATGTCGTCGTGACGTTGCCAGGTTTTGTGCAGGTTCGTGGACAGCTCTGCAGTTAGTGTTTTGAGGTCTCGCCCCTTTCGTTTATCGGAGGGGGTTATTCCTTTTTAGAGAGAAGTAATAATTCACGCGCGACGATTTGGTCTTCGCGGTAATACAACAGTTCGTCGCTGCGCACATTTTTTAATTCGACGTGATTATAGCCAAGTTGATCAAGTTGTTTGATCAGTGGCAAATGAGTAAAGCTGCCGTCGCTGGCGCGCCAGGCGGGGACGGCGACGCAGAGGGGAGTGCCAGGACGCAGTTGTCTGGCAGTGTTTTTGAGGAATTCGCTGATGATGTGATTACAGTTACCTCGGACTTCAGTCAGTTTTGACGGAGATGGCGGGGCGCTAAAGGGTTGGCCAAGGTAAGTTTCGCAGGCGACGACGTCGATGGTGGTTGGCCAGGTAGTAGTCATGGCATCACCTTGGGTGACGTCGAATGAGCCGTCGGCGTGTGAAATGGTTTTGATCCAGTCGAGGTTGATGCGCGAGTAGTCGACCATTTTGTCCGAGAGGTCGCTACCGACGACGTCATAGCCAAGGAGGAGGGCTTCTTGGAGGAGGACGCCGGTGCCGCAGAAGGGGTCGAGGAGAAGGCCTTTGGAAACTGATGTGACCACAGATCTCGACGCTGGTAAGTTGCGGGCTGTCGTAGCCGCATGACTCGACTGTGTCACCAGATCCGCTCCGGCGGCTAAATTAATGATGATTTGCGCCAATTTTGGCGGCAGCATACCGACGAAGGCGTCACGTTTGGGGCGTTCTTGGTCGCGGCGGGCGAGGGCGGTGATGTTTTGGGCGCCGACACTTTCGGCGATGATAACTTTGCCGCTGCGGGCGCGGATGACGAGGATCTCGACTTTGTTATCAGACAAACCGAGCTTGTTGTGGTGGCTGGTGGCGGTGTTTAGCGCGGGATCAGCATTGGGAACAAGACGGACGCTGACACCTTTATCTTTTAGCTTGCTTTTGAGAATAATTCCAGTTTTTTGGACTTCGCGTGCTGAGGTGTCAAAGCCGTAGGCGCTGAGACCGACGGTGATTTTGCCGCTTTGTCCTGCCCAGGCATCAGTATAGGCGCGCACCAATTTCATGCTCGCTTGACGCCAATCGCCACGCGACAGTTCGGCAACAATGTGGCCGGCCTTTAGGGTGCCGCCGAGTCGCTCGATGTCGAACGAATCACTACGGACGATTGCTGACTGGTCAGAAAACCACCGAACGTCGCCGTAAACGCGTTCGAGTTCGGCCATACCGATGGCGGGTTGTCGTCCTAAAATGGCGATGTACATATAAATTAGTATATACTATTACTATGTCTTTTCGTGCATGGTTGAGTATTATCACGTTTATTCTCATTGGGGTGACAATTTATTTTGCGCGCAAAGATCTTATGCACGCGTGGTCGCTACTTGGGGATGTGAATTTATGGGTATTGGTGCTGCTGATTCCGGCGCAGATACTGGTATATTATGCCGGTGGTGAAATGATTTTTAGCTATTTGCGCGACAAAGGCAAGATGAAAGAGGTCTCTCGCGGTGAGTTTATCCAAGTGGCGCTTGAGGGTAACTTTGTGAATCATGTGTTGCCGAGCGGTGGTGTCAGCGGTGTATCGTATTTGACGTGGCGATTAAATCAGTTAGGAATTCCAGCGGGCCGCGCAACGATGGCGCAAGTGGTACGGCATGCGATGGGGTTTGTGTCGTTTATGTCGTTGCTGTTTGTAGCGATTTTTGTAGTCACGCTTGACGGCAATATCAATCGCTGGATTATTCTGACAAGTGCCGTATTGATTGGCATGATGAGCACGACGATTGTGGCGGCAGTGTATCTGCTTGCAAGCAAACGGCGTGTCGAGCAATTTTCGCAGTGGCTGACACGGATAGTCAATCGGGTTGTGCGTCGTGTGACGTTTGGGCGTCGGCGCAAGCTGCTTGATGGCAAAAAGGTGCACGCCTTTTTTGACGATATGCACTATGATTTTTTGGAACTTCGTCATGACAAGCGGCTGCTCATCAAGCCATATTTGTGGGGGTTGGTCTATATGGCGATGGATGCGGGGCTATTTGTCATTACGTTTATTGCGATGGGTGAAGTAGTTAACCCGGCACCAATTTTGATCGCCTATGGTGTGGCGAGCACGGCTGGATTTTTTGTGCTGACGCCGGGAGGTGCGGGAGCGTATGAGGCGATTATGGTTGCCTTTTTAGCAGTGGCAGGCATCGCCTCGGGTGTGGCAATTACGGGTATCGTATTGACGCGTGTTGTGGTGTTACTGGGTACGATTGGCTTTGGGTATTTGTTTTACCAGCGATCGATTCTAAAATATAGTGGATCAAAATAATGTCGAGCGCGCCACTGCTATCGGTTGGTGATTTTGTTGCACTGACAAATCAGACACTGGAATACGCGTATCCCACAGTGCTTATTGAAGGCGAAGTGTCCGGGTTCAAGGTTAACCAGGGCAAGTTTGTCTTTTTTGATATCAAGGATGCCGAGGCAAGCGTTGGATGCTTTATGATGGCGTTTAGTTTGCGCGTGCCAATCGAAGACGGGATGAAAGTTGTTGTGACAGCAACGCCGAAATTGACAGCGTGGGGCAAGTTTAGCTTGACGGTCAAAGCAATCCGTCCAAGTGGTGAGGGGAGTATAAAAAAGAGTTTTGAGTTGCTAAAAGCAAAACTAGATAAAGAAGGGCTATTTGCACCTGAGCGCAAGCGATTGTTGCCGTCGACGCCCAAACACATTGCGGTCATTAGTAGTACGCAAGCAGCTGGCTATGCGGATTTTATCAAAATTATCAATGACCGTTGGGGTGGCCTACAGGTCGATGTGGCGCATGTGCAGGTGCAGGGGAGTGTGGCGGCAGATCAGATGATTCGGGCGATTCGTTATTTTAATAGTCGGACAGAGTTGCCTGAGGTGCTGGTGCTCATCCGTGGCGGCGGCAGTGCTGATGACCTCAGTGCCTTTAATGATGAGGCGCTCGTACGTGAGATTGCGGCTAGTCGTATTCCAACATTGGTTGGTGTAGGACACGAGATTGACGAAAGTCTTGCTGATATGGTGGCCGATGTACGTGCTGCCACGCCAAGTAACGCAGCACAAATAGTCGTGCCTGACCGTCAAGAAATCATACGCACTGTTCATCGTCAGGTGAGTGGGCTCGTGCCGCGCATAGAGTCAAGTCTCGTGCAGTATCGGCAAACGCTGCTGCAGCAACGAGCACAGATGCTGTCTCGTATTGATGACGTGTGGCACGAGCAAGCAAATCGACTGTTGCACACGCGGGTGGTGCTTGGCGAACTTGATCCACGCCGTGTGCTCGAACGTGGCTACGCCATCATGCGTGGTGAACCAGCGATCGGCGCCGCTATTACTATCGAAACAAAACAAGCTATACTACAAGCAGAGGTAACCCATGTCGAAAGCAAATAATACGATTCAAGAAAAAATGACCCAGCTCGACCAAGCGGTAGCGTGGTTTAACAGCGATGAGTTTACGCTCGAGCAAGCACTCGAAAAGTTTGCTGAGGCCGAAAAACTGGCGGCGGATATTGAGGCTGACCTACAGTCACTGAAAAACGATATCACGGTTATAAAAGAGAAATTCGACACAGAATAGACCATGGCGCTTATTGTCGGCATCGTTACTGTCATCATCCTGCTCTTTAGTGTAGTGGCACTTCGTGGCGCACCGTATGTTCCAAGCCTGTCGTCGCATACCAAACGTGCGCTCAGTGAGCTGTATCCTGTTGGTAAAGACGACGTGTTAGTTGATTTAGGTTCGGGAGACGGTATTGTCCTGCGACTTGCGGCGGCACGGGGAGCTCGAGCGATTGGCTACGAACTGAATCCGATACTGGTTATTGTCAGCTGGATCTTGTGCCGCCGCTACAAGGGTATCGAAACGCGTTTGACAGATTTTTGGCTGACCGAGTTACCTCCCGAGACAACCGTTGTCTATGCGTTTTCGGTCACCAGAGATATGAAAAAGCTGGCGCAAAAATTGCAGCAATCTGCTGATCGCGCCGGACATCCTATTCGATTAATTATCTTTGGTCATACATTACCGTCACGTCCGGCTGACAAGCGATCTCATTCGCACAATTTGTATGTATTCACGCCAAAGCCTTTACAGTAAAGAAGAGCATAAGTATAATGGCGTCATGATACGAACAAAATATACACACGAGCGTGGCGCTGTTTCCGGACTACAAGTGACGGTGATTGGCCTCGCGGTATTAGTCCTTGGACTTGGCTCCTTCGGCATCTGGGCCTTTGTTAATTATCAGGACGCCCAATCAAATGTTGACAGCAAAATCGACGTTGCGGTTGCCGAAGCCAAAAAAGATCAAGCCGATCAGGATGAGCAAAAGTTTTCTGATCGTGAAAAAGAACCGAACAAGACATTTAAGGGTCCTGATGATTATTGTGGCCTGACGTTTAACTATCCAAAAACATGGAGTGCATACATCGCAAACGATATCAAAAACGGTGGTGACTACGAGGCATATTTGAATCCGGACGTTGTTCCTCCGGTCGGGGCATCCGATCAGCAATTTGCGATTCGCGTGTTGATTCAGCAAAAAGATTATGATGATGTCACCGGTCAATATCAAGCATTAGTGACAAAGGGTGACCTCAAGCAAAGCTCGACACAATCACAGGGTAACCAAGGATTGCGCCTTGACGGTAACTTTAGTAAGAATATTCGTGGCGCTGGCGTGATTTACAAATGCCGTGATCGTACTATCACAATTCGCACCGATGCCGATACCTTCAAGCCTGATTTCGAAAAAGTTATCCAGACAATTGCTTACAATAGCTAATACATTCGTAGAACCATTCGCTCGAGACATGCTACACTAGAGGTAGTATGAGCGAGGGGAATACTACGGAGGTGGACGTAGCCGCGCAGCTGCTAAGCAGCGATGCGGCTACGTTTTTGATGGTTGCTCACGAGCTTAAGTCACCGCTTGCAGTTATCCGCCAGCTGGCGCTATCGCTCGAGGATGTTGATGACCCAACGATTATTGCGCGGCACCTACATCATATCCGCCTGACGAGCGAACGAGCACTTCGCCTGACGAGTGATGTGACGCGTTCGTCTCGGCAAGACACCTTGTTTGATCTTGAACCGTTGAACCCACTGAGTATTTGCGAAGAAGTCGCGCACGAGCTGACGCCACTCTTTCAGGCGCAGGGCAAGCGCATTGAGGTAGCGACGCACGCACGACCACCGCTCTTGGTGGGTAATCATGATTTGCTGCGGCGTGTGCTGCTGAATTTTGGCGATAATGCGTTGCACTATGCGCGAACGGATAGCCCGGTCACCTTGCAGGTGCATGGTATTGGCGATCAAGTGCGTATCGGTGTTCGTGATTATGGGCCGGCACTGGCGACGGATTTATGGGCAACACTGCTTAATCGTTTACAGTCGCACGCCGCCCAACCACTGAGCGGACGTCCGCAAAGTAGCGGTCTAGGGCTGTACACTGCGGGGCAATTTGCCGATATGATGAACGGCAGTATTGGCGCCACGCGCCACCGTAACGGGGTGACGTTTTATGTCGATATGGCGGCATCGCGTCAACTGAGTTTGTTATGACCGGCACGCCTCTATCAGTGCTGATTATCGAAGACGATGTCTGGCTGGGTGAGCTATACGAGCAGACACTGCGTTCAGCGGGCTTTGCGACGCGACTGGCGTCAAATGGTCATGTAGCAATTGAGTTGATTGACGCCCAGCTCCCGCAGGTGATCGTGCTTGATATGCTACTGACGGGCGGTACTGGCATGACACTGCTACACGAACTGCAGTCATATACTGACACAGCGGCAATTCCAATCATTGTCTGCAGTAGTATCAATGAGCTGGCACTTGAGGATATGGCCGCCTATGGCGTTAAACGACTCCTCGACAAAGCAACCATGCACCCAAACGACATCGTCACTGCCGTGAGGAGTGTGACGCTATGAAAACAACCCGAACGCAGGCAATCGTGTTACGCCGTACTAATTACGGGGAGGCCGATCGGATTGTGCAGCTGTTGACACCGCTTGGCCGGTTTGGTGTGATGGCGCGCGGGGTGCGCCGCGAAAAGTCAAAACTAGCAGGGGGGATTGAATTATTCGCTATATGCGACGTTGTCGTCGGCCAAGGGAAAGGTGAGCTAGGGATGTTGGTGTCAGCACGTACGGTGCAGTTTTATCGTCATATTCTTGAGGAGTACGAGCGAACTCAGATGGCCTACGAGATGCTTACCGAGGTTGCCAGGGCGAGCGATTCGCTTGATGAGCCGGAATGGTATGATATCGCCAGCGAAGTATTGATGGCGCTGGATGTACTGACGGTACCATTGACATTGATTCAGGCGTGGTTTTATATACGCATGAGTATGATGATGGGCGAAGAACTCAATACGATGCGTGATAATCAAGGCAATCTACTGACGCCAGACCAAAGGTATCGTTACGATAGCAGTGAAAAAAGTTTTATACTGGCCGCAAATGGTGATATCACAGCAGATCACATAAAAATCCTGCGCCTACTCAGCGCAAAGCCATTAACGACACTGTTACAGGTAGGCGGAATGAGCGCGTATTTGTCTGAAGTGGTGTACGTTGCGCGGCAGCATGCGAGCCTATAGCAGCGACTAGTTATACACAGGGATGTAGTCGATTAGCTTGTGCTTTTTTGTATACATCCATGAAAATGGAGCGGGGTCGGTAGCGGTAATAAGGCTGTCTGTGTCTGACCCCACAAACCACTGCACGATCTTGATACGTTGGCCTCCTATGCCTCGCAGTGATTTTCCGCCGCCCATGTTGTAGCTAATCCCGCCGAAGTAGGCATAGGCGCTAAGACCAGAGAGATCAGTAGCGTGATTACCTGGATATGACCCACCACAGCCAATATTAATTCCCGCACCAGTGCAATTAGCATCCGTCCATGGGATTACTGAGTTGTATATGTCTTGCGGAGGCAGACTATTGCAGGTATCAGAATTACTACATGCCGAATTTGCCGAATCAAAACTAACCAAGTTGATGTGAGCCCCGTGACTATTTGCGATGAACCCGCCGCCAGGGCTACCTGAGCCGTATATAACGACACTCCCGTTAACGACCATAGTGGGAGATCGGGTGCCGGCTGATTCGGCAACTTTGAAAGTGAGGCTACCGCCTAACCAGACGTTTCCCTTGATATACACATCACCCTCAAGTGTAACAGTGCACGGTCCTCTGAGAGGCTGTGAATTCATCAAGAGTCCGCCATCAATACGCACACCCGCCGGCCAGGTTGGATCACCGCTATTACAATCTGGCACACTACTTGGCATAGGCTTGGTTGTCGCACTTGTAAAAGCTGCTTTGTCAAACGTCGGCATCGTCATCTCTGGTGCTTTGCACCCAGCCTGTAGTCCCAATCCCGTTCCTGGTTGAATAAATGACGATGTCGGCTGATTGGTGGCGCAGACGGTGCCATATACCATCGGCTGTCCTGGCGTAAAGAACCCGCTTGTCGTCTTGATCGGCGGATCATTACTCGGGCAGGCCTGTGGCCAGTTGGTAGCAGTGCCACAGCCAATATTAGCTGCGGCAACCGTCACCGCTTGTCCTGTTGGAGTGCCGATACTGGCTCCCGCGTTACCTTTCAGGGTGATTTTACCAAGAGTATATACATCACCCTTAGTAATTCTTGTGGAAAGGCTACTGGACATGTCATTTTCAATATAGATACCGCCATTTCCAGCGAGAATGTTGCCAGCCGTCATTGGGATGGTTTCTGCTTTCACTATCGCCCGTAACGTCTTTTGCATAAAACTTGTTGTGTCGACATTATGTCTATACAACAACCCCGTCGACTCCACCGTCAACGTCTCATCCCCATTCCTCGTCACCTTCGTGGTATAGGTTGCTTTCCCTTGTCTGGCATTACTATAAAATACCTTCTCTGTGCCATACCCACTAAACGACCCACTTGTCTTATCTAACTGTGCCACCGTATCACTAATCCCAGCCTCTGCTGCATACATCGCTGCCGTATCATTTATATCCGCCTTTGTCTTGCTATACTTCGCCGATGCCACCGACAATATACTGACCGTCAGCAAACTCAACACAAAGGAGATAGCAATCGTTAATACAAGAATAAAACCCTGTGAGCTACAGCCACTACTTGTAACCACGGGTGGGGTGAAGTCAGACGAAGACGAGACTGTCATTATGGGTTTAAGTATAGCATAAGAGGGATCACTCGGTGGAGTTTTTGGTCATATATTGATATAATCAAACACGATATATGGCAAAAGTAACTGAAAAAAACCAAGAAATGGAAAATATCGTTAGTCTGGCGAAGCGCCGTGGGTTTATTTATCCTGGTTCGGATGTGTATGGTGGGCTCAGTGGCACGTGGGATTATGGTCCATTGGGCGTCGCGCTAAAACGCAATATTATGCAGCTGTGGTGGAAGATGTTTGTTGACGACCGTGAAGATATGTATGGTGTTGATGCTGCGATTATTATGAACCCTAAGGTCTGGAAGGCGAGTGGTCACGTTGATACCTTTGTCGACCCGCTCACAGAAGATACCGTTAATCACCGTCGCTATCGTACCGATCATATCCTAAAGGACAACGGGGTTGATGCCGAGGGAATGACGATGGAGCAAATGGATGCGGCGATTACCGAAAAAGGTATCAAAAGTCCTGATGGCAATCCACTCAGTCCATCGCGGACGTTTAACATGATGTTTACCACACATGTTGGTGCGGCACACGACGAAACGTCGGTTGCGTACTTGCGCCCCGAAACGGCCCAAGGTATTTTTACGAACTTCAAAAACGTCGTCGATACGTTTTACCCTGATTTACCATTTGGTTTGGCACAGCAGGGCAAGGCATTTCGCAACGAAATCAGCCCGCGTGATTTTATTTTTCGTAGTCGCGAGTTTGAACAAATGGAAATTGAATACTTTGTTGATCCAGCTCAGTGGGAGGCGTCGTTCGAGGCGTTGCTTGCCGACACCCATGCCTTTTTGCGGGCGCTGGGACTTCCGGTAGGCAAGACGCACGAACTCGAAGTACCAGAGGAAGATCGAGCGCATTACAGTAAGCGTACGATTGATATTGAATACGACTTTCCGATTGGTAAAGAAGAGCTGATGGGTATCGCATACCGCACCGATTTTGACCTGATGAACATCCAAAACAATGCCGGCAAAAGCATGGAATATATCATTAAGGGAACGAACACAAAAGTTGTTCCGCATGTTATCGAACCATCGTTTGGTGTGGAGCGGGCAGTGATGGCGGTCCTTTCGGCTGCCTATCACGAAGACGAAGTCAACGGTGACAAGCGTGTTGTCATGAAATTCCCCGAACACCTGGCGCCAGTAAAGTACGCAGTATCGCCTCTGCTTAAGAACAAACCAGAGCTCGTCGAAAAGGCTCGTGAAGTCTTTCGGATCCTCAAGAGCAAGCACGGGGCTGTTATGTGGGACGACAACGGTAATATCGGCAAGCGCTACCGCCGCCAAGATGAAATCGGTACGCCGTATTGCGTGGTCATCGATTTCGATACCCTCGAAGATAACGCGGTGACAATCCGCGACCGCGATACCACCGAGCAAAAACGCGTCGCAATTGCCGACCTATAATCGACTTGTCGACTGGCCTACCTAGGGTGTATACTGCAGCAAACTGGAGGTGGTTATGTTTGAACGGTTACGCAATGTCACAAAAGCAATGACGGGTGAGACGCCAGTACTGGGCGCGACCGCGCATGAGCGAGTAGATGGATCGATACATGAAGTGTTTAGTGCAGGGACATCACGCCACGTGCTACCGGTGGAGGTGGGGCGATTACAGCTGCTGCTATCTGAGCCGCAGGGAAGATTGGAACAGGACGAACGACTAGGGGTGCGTGTTGATCTCCGCGAGATTGGCCGAATTGCTGACGTGCTGATGACGGTACTGCCAGACGGGTCATCGCTTGATCTTGATATGGCAATCACACGACTTGATCTGAACAACATTCGACTTGAAGGGCTATTGCCACGAATTGGTCGTTGTGCATTAGGGATTCAGCTGCGTGATATGCAGCAGATGACTGCCGCAGCCGCTAGTCTGTCAGTACAGATTGATCCGCCAGCTTTGCGGATTGCTGCAGCGACGCAGCAGCGTGAAATCAATGGGCTTTTACAGGGAGCAATGAACGATTTTATCGGTGAATACAAACGTAATATTGAGGCGGAAATTGCTGGTCAGCAAACAATCGCCAGCGCATAAAGAAAGGTACATTCCACCACATGGCGAAACGTAAACATCCTGCAGATAGACGACAGCAAAAAACACATACATTGGTTGAACGTACTGCTCGGATTATGGATATTTCCGAGGATACGGCGGCAGGACGATTGACGATCCCACTGACGCAGGGTGTTCGCTTGAATCCGCTGCAGGGTAGTATCGATGAGACGATGCGTCAGATGCGCGCACTGGGTTGGCAGGGTGATTACCATCCGTGGAGCGATGACGGTTACACGATAACGACTGGGTATGAGGCGCTGCGTGACAGTAGCTTGGTGGCAGACGGCAAAATATATATTCAAAACCCGTCGAGCTGGCTCCCAGTCATGGCGCTCGATGTCCAGCCAGGCGACCGAGTGCTTGACGTATGTGCTGCGCCGGGCGGTAAGGCTAGTCATATTGCGGCGCGAGTGTTAGGCGAGATTGATCTGGTTGTTAACGATAATTCGCGGGCACGGCTGGCAAAACTACAAGCGAATCTATCACGGCTTGGTGTACAGGCCGAATATACATTGTATGATGCAACGCGTCTTGATCGTGTGATGACGGCTGAATCGTTCGATCGTATCTTGCTGGATGCACCGTGTAGCGGCGAAGGACTGATTAATCTCGACCAGCCAAAGTCGGTCGATACCTGGTCGGTTGCGCATGTCAGGCGACTGGCGACATTGCAAAAACAATTGCTGCGTCAGGCATGGCAGCTGCTCAAACCGGGTGGAACGTTGGTCTATAGTACTTGTACGATGGCACCCGAGGAAAACGAGGTGGTCATCGATGCACTGCTGCGCCGTCAGAAAGATGCCGGGACGGTGATGTTACCGTATGAATTGTCGGCGCCGCTCACTGGTTGGAACGACCGGGTATTTGACCCGCAAGTCACGCGAGCCGGGCGGGTATTTCCGGCGAATGGTGACGAGGCGTTCTTTGTCTGTAAATTGCGGAAGAAACCGAACGGTTAGCCAATTTTTGGAAGGTTTCCGAGGAAGTTATTAACGTTTTTTTGGACTTCGTTAATGACCGGCGCTGCTTCCTTTGGCGCGACGGACTGGACAGTTTGTGCAGCATTATTTACGACTTGCTGGGCTTGCTCAATAGGCTGAGTCACAGGAGTGGGAGCGACAGTAGGTGTTTCAACGGCTGGTGGTGTCCACGACGGAGCAGGGGTGGTGTCCACGACGGTGTTACCGCTACCACCGCCGGCAGGGATGTTCAGGATATCAGTTACGCCCTGGACGAGAGGCTTTGGTACGGCGTCTACTACCTGGTTGGCGATCGTATTGGCGCCTGCGACACCACGGTCGCGTAGGCCCTCGGCAACGAGATTTTTGCTTGCAGTAATAACCTTATTCGCATCGACGGTGGTTGCCTTACCGACTTCGCCTTGCGGCGCGATTGCCTGGCCAAGTTCATCCATTCCCTTTGTTACTTTTATGCCGGTTGCTTGTTGCAGTGTGCGCAGGGCGGCAGTTTGTGGTCCAGATTTGTGAGTATATGTTTGGTATGTGATGCCGTCGATGGTCGTCGTTGATACCGGTACGGCACGTGAGTCGGTTGGTGCAGTGTGACTGTCGCCAGCAAGGCCAATAAGTTGGCTGACCTGAGTAGTGAGGGATTTTTTGTTTGAGTTTGCCCAGAAGTCAGAGTCATAGGCGACAACGGTGGTGCCTTTTGGCAGTTTGACATCAGTGGTAATGCCCATTTGTTTCAAGATTGGGGACGCAGCCTCGGCGTACGGGGTATTAAAGAAACCGGTCTCGCCATTTGGCGGCGCAATTAGCACGAGCTTTGCAGTGCCGCCAGCGGCCTCAATACGCTTGGCAGCGTCAATCGCACCTTGAGTTCCCTGGGAGAAACCGACGATTTCAACAGGTTTGCCAGGGTTTTGTTTCCAGCTGTTAAAGACGTTATCACTTGCCATCTTCGTCGATTGATCAAGAGTATGTGATTCACCAGGGAATGGGGCAATCTCAGCTGCGTATGGTACCTTGGTGGTGTTGCCGCCATTATTGAGGTTGGCCATGTCGCGGACATCGCTCGCAATCATGTTGCCTTTTTTATCAAAGTGTCCACCAATCAAATACTGATGGTCGGATAGCTTGGTGATGTTCATGTTTTCGGTCAGTGTGGTGTGGGCGTCTGGCGCTTGAATGCTCATTTCAGCGCCTTTCATGCGTGCACCAAGGACGATACCGGCACCAAGTGTCACCATCGTGCCAAGGGCAATGCGAGTAGCGTTACGGCCGAGGAATTTACGAGCGCGAGCAAAGCGTGAATCATCTTCGTTGACGGCGTATTTTTCGTTTGTCTTCTGGCGACGCTCGGCAAAGTGGGTAGACAAACGTTGAGCAGCATTGACGGCGTTACTGTATAGCGCGATGGGGGCAAGCCGTGCGGCGATTTTTTTGCGGCGAGTGTATGTTTCTTCGCTCGGCTCTTTAATTTTCTGATCGATGGATATCGATTCGTCTATTACGACTTCTTCGGGGTAGTCAGGTTCGGCAACCTCAGGAAGAGCATATAGCGCCTCTAGCTGATCAATTTCTTGTTTGCGAATTTCTTCAGCAGCAGCGCCGTGGTGCAGCTGCTCGTGGGTGATACTGTCGGGTGTTTGCTTTTCCATAGGTATAATGTGCTTGTTTATTTTGACAATAATGAATTGTATGTTTAATGTTAGCATAAAAAGTATGGATTGTCAATAATGCTATACTGGAGTACAGATATGATGACATACTATACAGACGGAAGTGCAAGTCCTAACCCTGGTCCTGGGGGTTACGCAGTAATCAAAAATGGGGTACCGTACGCGATTGGCGGCGAACCTTCGGGTGAAATAACGACCAATATTCGTATGGAAGGATTGGCGATACTGGCGGCACTTGAAGATGCGGCGGGCGAGGAATGTCAGATTTATTCCGACAGTGAATTTTGGATTAATGTGATTACCAAATGGGCGCCGGGCTGGCAGGCGAATGGTTGGAAGAAAAAGAGTGGTGAAATCAAAAATATCGACATTGTCCAAGCAGTGTATCCACGGTACGAGCAGTCACAGGCGACACTGACGTGGGTGCGTGGGCATGAGGGTGACGAGGGAAACGAGCTTGCTGATGAATGGGCGAACATCGCTCGTGAACGAGCGGTTCGAGAGTTGACATATGTCAGTGCCGAGCAGTCACCGCTGACCCCCGCTGAGCACGCCGAGAGTATGCTTACTGTAGGGCAAACCATGCAGCTGGCCAGCCTTCATGATGGTGCGCCACGGGTGACGAGTGTATTTTTTGTACCAAGTGATGATTTGACGGCACTCTATTGGCTCAGCGAGCCGTCGCGGCGCCATAGTGTTGATTGTGAGGCAGATTCGCGGGTGGCAGCAGCAATTGCCGTCAAGACCGATATGCCGGTACGGGGACTGCAGGCAATGGGAAATGCAACGCGAGTGACCGATATCGAAGAAATTCGTCAGGTAACCGAGAAATATAGCAAAAAGTACCATGGTCTAGCAAGTGACTTTGTCGAACGGTTCACGCAGGGTAACAATCAGCACCAGCTCTATAAAATGACACTGACCTCACTCGAATTATTTGACGAAGTACACTATTCAGGTCAAGGACCGGTGCGTGTTTTATAGTGCAGCTACTTTACGTTTTTGGCAGTAGTGGTTATGCTAGAAAGAGTATGAAAAAGGTAGTCACTTTTTGGCTTTGGGTGAGTGGTGTTGCTATTACTGCAGCGCTTTTTGGCGTCGCTGGTCAGGCACCGGCCGGTGCGGTGTCATCGGGCGGCAAGACATATATGAGCGCCGACAATGTATTGTATGCCTATGTCAAAGGTGGTGAGACAATTTCGGCGTCGTTTATTGCGACCGATCAAATAGAGCTGCTAGGGCTAGAAAAACAAGACATTACAGTAACGCTTGAGGGGCCGCAACTTGAACCACAGCGCTGTGTACTGGTGAAAGCTGCAGTGGTTGACCGTGGCTGTCGGTTTACTGACGTGGTGGCGCCGACAACAGGCGTGTATCGTGTATCGTTTGTATTGCCAGATACGGCAAAGCCATACGCGTCAATTGCGCAATCGGTCAAATGGGGTGGCACTCTGTACTCATGGGATATGGTAGTTAAGGATGGCCAGACAGAGAAGACGGGACGTATTTGGTCAGAGCTCTACGCGATTCGTCAGCCTATAGATGTATCGTACGCAGCTGATTTGACATTCTATTACGTCAGTGAAAACGGCTATATGTACCGAGCGAACTACAACGGCTATAACGGGCAGATTTCGACGTTTTCGGCTGATTCGGTGGGGATTACAAAAAAGGATGAGTGTGTATCGGCATACCAAAGTGTGCAGGCAGATGATACTAAATATATGCCATCATTCGGGGGATGTGGCGGTAGTTTTAAGCTATTTTTTGAGCAGCCGTCGGGGGATCTGCCGGAACAAGCAAAAAGGTGGGATGGCAAAGGTGACGAGTGGATTATTCCTAAGGTTGTCTCGCCAAAGGTGTCACAATTACGGTTTGAAAGTGATAAAACGGGCGATTTGCAATCGGGAACGATTCGCTACAAATTGCAACATTTTGTTGGCCAGTATCGCGTAGAGATTGATACGGATGGCGACGGTAGTTTTAATGGCAAGGATGATGTACGTATCGCGCAAACAATGAAACGTACATCAAATGATACGCAGGTGGTGAAGTTCAGTGGTGTTGACGCTGCTGGGCAAGTGATTCCAGCGTCGCAGCCAATTGGTATTCGTATCATGGTTGATAAAGTTGCAGAAATACATTTGGTCAATGCTGACGTAGAGGGACGAATTGGCGGCATTGAGATTATGCGTCTCAATGGAGAAAATGCGCCGTCGTCGCGCGTGTGCTGGAATGATAGCTATTTGGCACCCTTAGCGATAGAGCTCAGTACGCCGAAAGTTGATGGACGTGACTGCGCGGAAAGCGCTGACAAGGGCGTCCACGGCTGGCCATATGCGGCAGGTTCGTGGGGTGACAATCGCTATATTGATGACTGGGCATACGCTGCGGCCAAGATCGATGGTGCGACGCAGATTCGTTATCCTGATGGTGCAGAGGTGACGACAGGGCCAATGCGCCATAATAAGGGAATGATTATTGCAGGTGCGGTGGTGCTAACGCTATTATTTGTCGGACTGGTGGCCGGATTCGTTATCCGACGCCAACGCCAGGCAGCGCAGCTCAAAAAAGCACGCCAGCAACAAGCGACCTACGTTCCTGGACCGGGTGATCCACCGTCGTTAAGTAAGTGATAATGATTAGTATTCTTGCACCATCAAAAACACTTGATGAATCGCCAGCACCTGCGTGGGTAGTGTCGACGACTGCCCAGTTTGCGAACGAGGCAACAGAAATTATCGAAAACCTCAGTACACTCACTCAGAACGAGCTTACTACGATGATGGGGGTCAGCGAATCATTGGCGCAGGCGACACACTCCCGTGTCACTAAGTGGGGGAAGGTGCAAAAGCCAGCTCTATGGCTATATCGCGGCGACGTATACAAGGGAATGTATGCTGATGAATTAACGGAAAGTGACGCCCGGTGGGCGCAGCACCATCTGCGTATTATGAGTGGACTGTACGGGGTGTTATGTCCGCTCGATGCAATTAGTCCGTATCGGCTTGAGATGAAAACAAAACTAACGATAGGTGGCGCATCAACACTCTACGAGTTCTGGGGTGATACGTTGGCGCGGGCACTTGATGAGGTGAGCGAAGGTGTTATCTGTAATTTGTCGTCTGACGAGTACGCACGCCCAATCACAAAATATACGTCATCGCGTGTCGTGACGCCGGTATTTATGGACCATAAGCCAAATGGTAGGGTGGGGCAGGTGCCAATTTATAGCAAAATGATGCGTGGGGTGATGGCGCGGTGGATAATCACTGAGCGAGTCGATGATCCTCAAGAATTGGTACGGTTTAGCGGTCATGGCTATGTCTATGACGCGGCACAAAGTAGTGAAAAACATCCGACGTTTGTCCGCCCAGCACCAATGACCCCGCTGGTGTTTTAATGTGGTATACTAGGGAAGTTAACAACTAATATATCAAGAGTCTGGCGAGGGAATGGCCCTGTGACCCAGCAGCAACCGAATGTTTTATGAACATCACGGTGCTAACTCCAACCTGATACATGCGGTCAGGAAAGATGTGTTTTCTTCTCAGGAAATCTCCTTTCGTGACGTCCGGTATCGGGGCAGATAGAAAGGAGCTTTTTATGTCTGCAACTAAACAAACCAACTATCGAACCGCTGAAAGCGTCAGCCCGAAACATCCGGATAAACTTTGCGACCAAATCAGTGATGCGATACTTGATGCGCATTTGGAGGGTGATCCGGATGCTCGCGTGGCGGTTGATGTTACTGGTGGGCATGGCACGGTATTTGTGACCGGGGAGGTGACATCGACAGTGACGGTAGATGTCGAGGCGATTGTCAAACGGATTGCTGGTGACGTTGAGGTGATGAATCGCTTGGCGCCACAAAGTCGCGAAATCGCCCAAGGTGTCGATATTGGTGGCGCAGGCGATCAAGGGATCATGATTGGCTATGCGTGCAGCGAGACGGACGAGAAACTGCCGCTCGAGGTCGTTTTGTCTCGAAGGCTTAACCAGCAATTGTATGCGCAGTGGCCGTATGACGGCAAGACACAGGTAACTTTGGACGGGTCTGTCGTTGTTAGCGTGGTGGCGAGTTTTCAAAATGCACCACAGGATGAGCTGCGGACTGCTGTTGAGGTATGGCTTGAGGAGCAAACAGCCACTAGAGTCGCTCGCGATGTACAGCTATTTATCAACCCTGCGGGCGACTGGCAAGTCGGCGGTTTTGACGCTGACGCGGGTCTGACCGGTCGCAAGCTGGCCGTTGATAACTATGGTCCACGTATACCGATTGGTGGTGGCGCGTTTAGCGGCAAAGATCCGAGTAAGGTTGACCGTAGTGCGGCGTATATCGCGCGTAAAATTGCCGTTGACTATCTTGATAAGCGTCAAGCCAAGGAGGTATTTGTGCGATTGGCCTATGCCATTGGCCATGATCAGCCGCTTGAGGCAACAGTCATTATTGATGGTGTGCAAGAAACGGTGACTGGCTATGACCTGACGCCACGCGGGATTATCGAGACACTGCGACTCAAACGTCCAATCTATGAGCGGACAGCCGAATATGGTCACTTCGGTCATGGATTTGACTGGGAGTAGACAGGGGTGTATACTGTCGGAACTACAAGGAGTTTGAGATGGCAGAGCGCAACACACGAAATAGTCATGAAATGTATGTTGGTGATAACCCACCAGAGATTACTCAGCTGTTAAAGCTTGCGTCGTATGCGATGGTTTCGGCTCAGGCGACAAACACTCACCGCGTGATGTCGACACGTCCACGCACGCATTTTAGCGTTCAAGAGATAGATTATATGAATGAGGCTGGGACATTTGCATTTGATGGATATCCGGTAGAGGCTCGCCGTCGTATGGCAGTGCGAATTGGTCGACAGACACTCGAGGGTATGCCGCTGCGCGCATGGTCGTTGAAACTATTCGACACCAATTGGTTTGGTCGTCCCGACGGCTCGTGGGATGGCGTGCGTGATTTGTATCGTTTTGAATGGGATCATAACGAAGTGACGTTGGCTGATAAGGTGTCAAAGTTCGTCACCTCACGACGCGAAGGTGAGCGTGATATGTATTATGATCTTGAGCATTTTTCGGTACCTGAACATGCAGCAGCAATTGTGGCTGCTGAGTACGAAATGACACAAATGACTTCGGCAGATTGCAATGAGCTACTGACAGAGGTTGGCGAGTATTACCAGAATAATTACTTGCAGCGTCAGTATCCAGCCGAGTAGCAGTATTGTTAATAATACGCGGTTGCGACGTCCGTTTTGCGGTACAATAAAGTGAGTAATCACCAAAAACGAAAGTTAGGATATGGACGAACAGGCAGCACCAGCTGAAACAACAGATATTTTTTTGTGGGCAAATAACACCGACGGAATTAAGAATGATCTTGATGTTGAGTTCTTTTTGTTTAACAAAAATTACACGCCGTATAGTACGAATTTTGCCAGTGAGTTGAATGTGCAAATCAAGCCGTTGTTTTTATTTGATCTGATTAATTATGTCAATTTGGGCGCTGGAACAGGCCTAAGC
Organism: Candidatus Saccharimonadales bacterium; assembly: GCA_030151825.1. Classification (GTDB taxonomy): domain Bacteria; phylum Patescibacteriota; class Saccharimonadia; order Saccharimonadales; family Saccharimonadaceae; genus JASLDG01. The sequence continues at coordinate 6,570 of JASLCP010000046.1, read as the reverse complement.
GTACGTGATTTCGAACTGAGCGAGGGTGAAGAGAATGTGTTACTGCGCACTGATCTCGAAAAAGTCGGTCGTGCCGAAACACTGCTGCATTTGATTGAGCACGAACGCCACGATATCATGGAGTTTAGCGAAGAAGAGCACGAATTCAAGCGTATTAAAGGGGTGGTGGCACGATTTACGCACAAGGATGACCCGAAAAAGGTCTTTTATAGCATCAAGGCGATTCAACAAAGCAATGTCCTAAAAGGCGCGACGGCGTGGGAATTCCGCGAAGGCAAGTTTGGTCAGTTCAAGGCCGATGTCGGGCTGAAGATGCCGGACGACAACCAGGTATTGGTTATTGACAAAGATATTTTTGTTTTTAATCAATCAAAGTTCGAAAAGTTGTTTAACTATGAGTACAAAAAATTGCAGCTAGCTGATCAAAAAGTCGAAGAAATCGAAAAAACATTCAAACTGAGTTTTCCTGATGGTTTGGATATGCAAAGCATGGTTCGCGAGAAAAAATCGGTATTTAACAAGTTGCAAAAACTGGAAGTTGGTGGTGTGTCGCAAGAGCAGGCGATTGAATATGCTGACGACATGCAATTGGATTTAATGACGGACGATAATGGCGCGATTATTATCATGGATGGTCGCGATCTCGACACATTTGTAAACCTGATTAACGAGGATTACATCACTAGCCAAATCACCGGTAAACGCTATGAAATCAAGAGCAAAAAGCTACTCGATGAGCCAGAAGGCGAACCGCCGCGCGGGTAGGCTAGTGTTTCAGTAAATTTTAAGCTATAGTAGGTAAAGATGACCCAAGAATATGCTTTGGAAATCATGCTTTCGGGTGAAAGCGTTCTTTTGACCGGTCCAGCGGGAGCGGGTAAGACCTATGTACTGAATCAATTTATCAAGCTCGCGAAAGCCGACGGTAAACACGTGTCGGTAACGGCGACGACAGGCCTGGCGGCGACACATTTGGGTGGTACAACCATCCATTCGTGGGCGGGGATTGGCGTGATGGATAGTTTGCCAAATCAATTTGCCGAACATATCACCAAAGGGCGTCGCGAGATTATCGAAAAAACTGACGTGCTGATTATCGATGAGATTAGTATGCTGCACGATTATCGCTTGGATATGGTCGATGAAGCGTGCCGCTTGGTGCGTAAACAGCCTGATGTGCCATTTGGCGGCATTCAGGTGATCATGTCGGGCGATTTCTTTCAACTACCACCGATTAATCGTGGCGATTCGCGACAAGGCGGGTTTGTAGTGCATAGCAATGCGTGGCGCGAGCTTGATCCGGTGATTTGTTATCTGGAAGAGCAACATCGTCAGGACGACGAAACGCTGCTGGATATTTTAAACGCACTTCGTGGCGGAGACATTCGTCGTCATCATGCTGAAAAGTTGCTGGCACGCACCGAGGTTGAGCCAGTTGACAACACGCAGCTGACCGAACTACACACGGTCAATGTTGATGTCGATCGCCTGAACGAATCGCGTCTCGATGCGCTCGGCGGAGATGAATTATTTTATACGCAAACCACCACAGGTGCGGCCAATTATGTCGAGAACTTGCAGCGATCAGTACTGGCGCCATCGGTCTTGCGGCTGAAAAAAGGGGCGCTGGTGATGGCGGTCAAAAACGCTACCGACCGCAAGTATGCCAATGGCAGCATTGGCCGCGTGCTTGATTTTGAACCAACAACGGAGTATCCGATCATTGAGTTTCAAAATGGCCGCACGGTCACGATGATGCCGGATAGCTGGGAGCTGCGCGATGGCGACAAAAAGCGCGCCAGTATTACGCAAATTCCGTTGCGTTTAGCGTGGGCGATTACCGTACATAAATCGCAGGGTATGACGCTGGATGCTGCGCGGATTGACCTGCGCAAGGCTTTCGTCGAAGGCATGGGATATGTGGCGTTATCGCGTGTCAAAAATCTCGACAATCTCTTTTTGAGTGGCATTAACCGTATGGCACTGACCGTTAGCGAGGATGCTCAGGCGATTGACGAACGACTTCGCGCCAAAACCGCTGCCGATGCCAAGCGTCTCGCGCATCTTCAGAAAGCGGCAAAAAAACGCTCTAAAAGCCCACCGCCAAAAAAGAAGAGCAGGGACGGTTGGCAGGAAAAAATCGCCAAGATGCGCGAGACACACCCAAAGGCCTATATGCCGTGGGAACACGCTGATGATGTGATACTAAAGCAAGAATTTCAAAACGGCGCATCAATCACCGAACTGAGCGCCAAACTTGGTCGTCACGAGGGGAGCATCAAAATGCGCCTGCAAAAACACTTCGGTGAAGATGTCGTACAGTAACAGTTATTTCAATCGAGCGATTTTGATACTGCCGTCACTAATATAAAATGTCCGGAATTGTTGGCCGCGAAACCGCAGTTGCTCGCCAGGTTCAGACGTGTATGTTTTGGTGATCAAGCGATTGTCATTGAGTGTTTGGATAATAAAATCACGTTCTTTGTCGGATTCGTGACTGCCGCCATGGGTTAATCGTCCAGTACGCCACTGTATATCGATTGCGTGAATCTCTTCAGTGGCGGCGCCCACCCAGACTTCGCGGCGGCTACTGAATACGTGAGCGAGTTTTTCTTGCCAAAAATCGAAGTGACTGGCATTTCGTGATCCGATTTCTGGCTCTTCGAGTCGCCAAAACCTAACATGATGTCGGGTACGGGCACTACCGGCACCATTCGTAGGGATTTCAAAGCCAATATCGTGCTGGCGGTCGAACAGATATAAATTACTTAGGGGTGCTTCCAGATACTCACGGTTCATGATAATTGATACCACTTCACGAAGTCCTGTTCGAAAGGTGAGTGGATCGGCCTTGTGCCAGCCGGCCTGTGCCATGGCTTGTTCGAGATGGTATTGATTACGAACGACCAGAGCAATATTCACTGGGTCTGATGGCCAACCGTCTCCGGTCGCGACGTATAAGGGAATGTGGTCTGGTCGCGAAAAGACGTGGAACAAACGCATTAAATTAGGAATCACCACATATGCCATCAAACAATAGGTAACTAGCAGCGCAAAAAAGATGGCTACGCGACTGTTAGAGCTGGGCCACAGTGTTGATACGATTGCTCCGAGAATGCCAATTCCCAGAAAAAGCACCAATATACGCCAAAAAGTACGCAGTAATAAACGAATCATATGCTTAATTAGTATAGCAAGCTTTCAGCGGGAACGTACATGAGTGGTATAATACAAAGAATGGCAGTGAGTAAAAATGCATTTCGTTTTCCAAAAAAATTCCTCTGGGGCATTTCGATCTCGGCACACCAAGTTGAAGGGAATACCCATAACCAATGGACGCAGTGGGAGCATGAGCATGCCAAGGCGCTAGCAGCGCAGGCTGAGTATCAGTATGGGGACCTAGAAAATTGGCTACAGATAAAAAAGCAGGCGACGAACCCTGATAATTATATTTCGGGAAACGCCGCGGATCACTACAACTTATATGAACGTGATTTTTCGATTGTCCAAAAAATGAATATGAACGCGCTGCGTTTTAGTGTGGAATGGTCGCGTATCGAACCCGAAGAGGGAGTGTGGGACGCGGCGGCGATCGATCACTACAAACACTATGTGGCCGAATTAAAACGTCGAAAAATCGAACCAGTAGTGACGTTGTTTCACTTTACCTTGCCGGTATGGTTTGCCGAAAAGGGCGGCTTTGAAAAGCGTGCTAACGTGACGTATTTTGTGCGTTTTGCCGAAAAGATCATTAGTGAACTTGGCGCCGATGTTCGTCTGGTGATTACGATTAACGAGCCTGAAGTCTATGCGACTGAGGGCTATTATAATGCGACTTGGCCGCCCAATATTCATAGCAAGCGTCAGTGGATGAAAGTGATGAATAACTTGGCGAGGGCACACAACCAGGTGGCAAAAGCGATTCATGCGATGAGTCGTCGCTATCGTGTGTCGATTGCCAAGAATTCGAACTATTTTTATGCGGGTGACACAGCATTTTTGAGCAACAAAAGCGCCGATATAATGCAGTACTTGCAGGACGATTATTTCCTCAGAAAAGTAGTAAAGCAGTGTGACTTTTTGGGCGTGAATTTTTATTTTAGCAACCGCGTCTACGGCTATCGTGTGCATAATCCCGAAAAAAAGGTGAGTGATTTGGGGTGGGATTTGGCGCCGTCAGATATCGAATTGGTGCTAGAGCGGTTATACGAAAAATATCAGTTACCATTGATAATTACCGAAAATGGCGTCGCCGATGAGAATGATGAACATCGAAAGTGGTGGCTAGCAGCAACACTTGCCGGAATTCAAAAGGCGTTACAGCGAAATATTCCCGTTGAAGGCTATTTGCACTGGAGTTTATTAGATAATGTTGAATGGGATAAGGGAAAGTGGCCGCGATTTGGGCTCGTTGCTGTTGATTACAAGACGCAACAACGAACGCCTCGACCCAGTGCAATTTGGTATGCTAAAGTGCTCAAAAAAATAAGGAGTGATACATAGCTATGAACGAACCATTTGCCAGAACTGAAGTAAAAATTGCCGTGATTGGCGGTGGGACAGGTAGTTTTACGTTGCTATCAGCGCTCAAAAACCATACGTCACAGCTCGCGGCCATTGTCAGTATGGCGGACGATGGCGGTAGTACCGGTGTGCTGCGCGATGAACTTGGGGTTTTGCCGCCGGGTGATGTGCGGCAGTGTTTGGTAGCGCTTAGCGATTCGCCAAAAATTCGTGACGTATTTAACTATCGGTTCGAAGAAGGTACGTTTGGCGGACACTCGTTTGGTAATATCTTTTTGACAGCGCTCGAAAAGGCTACGGGTAATTTTAGCGAAGCGGTTGATACGGCGGCAGAAATTTTGCGGATTAACGGAACGGTCATTCCGGCAACACTTGATAATGTCCGTTTGAAAATGGAGTGGGCCGAGGCGAGTGTTACCTTGCGCGGTGAGCGAGTCATTGACGCTGATTCGTTCAAGCACGATCCGCGTCAGGCAGCGTTAACGCTTGAGCCGCAGGCACACGCCAACCCGATGGCGCTCAAGGCAATTGAACAGGCTGATATGGTGGTAATTGCGCCAGGTGATTTGTATACCTCGCTGGGTGCGCTACTGATCATTGATGGCATTAGCGAAGCATTAAAACGTACCAAAGCACCCGTCGTCTATGTCGCAAACCTGGTTACCAAACGCGGCCAAACAGAAGGCTTTACGGTCAGTGACCATGCCGATGAAATCGAACGATTAATTGGCGAGCCAGTGCTCGACTACGTGCTGTATAATCGTCAAAAGCCATCGGCTGAACTAGCGCGCCGTTATGAAGAAAACGAGGGCTCATTTGTACTAGAATACAATGAGCAAGTACTTGAAGATGCACATTACCAGGCATATGGAGGCCATTTCCTCAGCGGTGACATACAGGCGAGTCACAAGGGTGACATACTACCAGTAACGCGTTCGCTGATTCGCCACGATGCCGGTGCCGTGGCGGATGCTATAATCAAACTATATGAATACTCATCCGGCAGCAAGCGCACCTTCTGATACGTTTTATATTGTCGATTTTGATAGAACACTTGCCGATAGTGACAAGTTACTACAGGTGTTTATTGCGGTCACGAATCAGTATATTGATTTACCGCTAGGGCAGATTGAAAAAATCGATGCTGATATTAAAGCCAAGGGTGACTCGTTTGATACGGCAACCTACGTACGCGACGCACTGGTTGCCGAGGATCGGGCGAATGAGTGGGACAAGTTGCAGCAGCAGTTTATCCACGAATCGCGCTCACTGAATATGTTACTGCCTGGTGCGGCCGAACTACTGGATTATTTGAATGTTAATCGCAGACGACATGGTGTGCTGACGTACGGTAATCCATTGTGGCAACATCTCAAGCTGAGTGCCAGTGGCTTTAACCGTGTGCATCGCATTGTCACGACAAACAAACACAAAGGCGTGCTGATTGCAGGTTGGCAACAAGCTGATGGAATGTTTATGTTGCCGAATGAATTTGGCGGTGGAGTGGTGAGTCGCATTGTGCTTATTGATGATAAGGCCGCAAGCTTTGAGGGCTTTCCGGATAATCCGTCACGAGGGTTTCAGGTACTTGACTACGCCAGTGCGCTACCGGCACAACTAGGTAATGTCCCGCGAAATGTGACGCATGCCTCATCGCTCCTAGATGTGCTCTCGCAGTTATAGAAAAGAAAACCCACCATACTGGCTGTATGGTGGGGATGGAGCTAGGAGTTGAGCGCTCGTTCAATCTCGGGCAGCCTGGCGAACAGTTCGTCCCATCCGATGCGCTCGTACAGTGTGTCGATGTCGTAGCCATCGATGACGCGGGTCGTCTTGTACAGTTCGAACGCGTTGCCGGAGCAATGGTGCTGACCGCAGAGTACACCAACTTCACGATTCTGTCCGTTAGAGGTTGGCTTAATCAGCCAGATACCCGAAATCGTGTCAGGTTCGCTGTCCCGAGGATGGGGACCGTCACCGGGTACGAGGAGCAGTTTCTGTTGCTCGTCCTTGTGACGTTTCGCGTACAGTGCAATCAGGGCTTTA
>JASLCP010000045.1 GCA_030151825.1 Candidatus Saccharimonadales bacterium | reverse complement strand
CGGCGCTATGTCCGCTACCAGCCTTTTCAAGCATCTTAATAATATCTTTTCGTATATCGTATGCCTTCGCCTCTAGTTGACGTATTGTCAGTTGTCCCCGTGCCATACTAAATCACCCCCTGCTTATTGACTTCTGCTACCAATGCGTTATATGCCGCTACTGGATCGGCTTGTTTTTGAATGCCACCGCCAACGTTCAGAATATCGACGCCGCCCTGCGTCAAACTAAAGACATTATCGATGTTGATTCCGCCGTCCCAGCCAACCTCAAGCCCATTATTAATTGCCTTGATAAGCCGGATTTTTTCGAGCTGCATCAAACTCGCCGTGCCGCCATAGTGCCCCAAATCACCACTAAATATCATTACATGATCAGCCGCCTCAAGTGCGCCAGCTACCGTTTCGGGTACTGTTGGGCGCATAAGCGACACGCCAGCACGGATCCCTTGCTGCTTGATCGTCTGTAGGAGCGGTATGATATCTTCCTTTGCCTCGGCATGCAGTGTAATCATATGCGGCTGTTTGGCTATTAATGCATCCAAATAGTTTGACGGCTCGGCCACCATTACATGTACGTCAACCGTCCAATCCTGCGGCCACCATATCTGATCAACTCCCAAGAGTACCGTTGGCGCAAATGTTCCATCGCTCACGTCGACATGAATATGTGTTGTGAACGTATAAACGCGTTCGAGCGATGCCTTATACTCCTCTGGGGTACCGGCCGTCACACACGGAACAATGGTCGGCATCAGGCAATCTCGTCAATCTGCGCATTGCGTCGCTTATATCGTGCAGCCGTAGCAAACGGAGTATCGAGCCAGGTGTCGACAATTGCTTTCCATTCAGCATCGTCCTTTTCGAGCACGCGTGACGGCAAACAGAGTACATTACTGTCGTTGTCGTTGCGAGTCATTTTTGCCTCGTAATTGTCCCAGATGACGCTGGCACGAATACCGCGGAATCGATTGGCTGCCATGGCCATACCTTGACCACCGCCACAGAGCAAGATCGCTCGTGGATCAGTTTTTTCGTCCTCACCCAGTACCTTCAGTGCCGCTAGCTGAGCAAATTGCGGGAAATCATCGTCCGGATTAAGTTCTTTGCCGCCGACGTCTTCAACGTCGTAGCCGCGCTTGGCCAGATACGCAAACATTTTTTCTTTCAAATGATAGCCGTTATGGTCAGACCCCAAGAATATCTTCATGCCTTAAGTATAAGCGGTATGGCTGTTTATTGCAATGATTGACACGGAGCCTAAATTTGTGTTTTTATAATACTTATGTTATGATAGAAAGATAGGCCCTCATCACGCACGTCATGAGGGCACCTTTTGGCGATTATACTGCCTACTTAATCGATTTGCCGATGTCAGCAACCAGCTCGACCAGTCGATTGCTATAGCCCCATTCGTTGTCGTACCACACAGCGATTTTGATGAGATTTCCACCAACAACTTTGGTCAATAACAAGTCAACAGTCCCCGAGTGACTGTTACCAATATAATCTCGCGACACCAATGGCTCTTCGCTCACTGCCAGAATACCCTGATAGAATGGCTCGGCAGCAGCCTTCTTAAATACATCATTGATTTCTTCGACGGTCACGTCACGACTGAGAAGTGCGGTCACATCGCTAATCGACACAACTGGGGTCGGAACGCGAATTGATAGTCCGTCAAACTTGCCTTCCAGCTGCGGTAATGTCTTGGTAACAGCAATTGCTGCACCCGTCGTCGTTGGCACAATATTCTCTGCACCGTTACGGCCTTCACGAAGATCTTTCTTCGGGGCATCTTGAATTGCCTGACTAGCAGTATAGCTATGTACGGTAGTCAAAAGTGATTTTTCAACACCAAATTCAGCATCCAAAATCGCCATCACCGCGCCAAGGCTATTCGTCGTACAGCTAGCGTTGCTAACGACATGTGTCGCACCACCAATAGCGTCTTCGTTAGCGCCCAACACAATTGTATCAACACCTTCACTTTTAGTCGGACCACTGATGACGACACGTTTTGCACCACCACCGATGATGTGTTTTTCGGCGTCTTCTTTGGCGGTAAAGAACCCGGTCGATTCGATCACCAACTCGACACCCAATGTTCCCCATGGCAGGGCCGCAGGATCACGCTCTGCCAATACCTTGATATGTTTGCCGTTCACAATAATGCCACTGTCATCATATGACACGTCGTGATGATAAGTGCCGTAATTACTGTCGTTTTTCAGTAAATACGCCAGCGTTTTTGTGTCGGTTAGATCGTTAATTGCCACAATGTCGATATCGCTACGATCAAATGCAATCTTGAACGCGTTGCGACCAATGCGGCCAAACCCATTAATACCCAGTGTTACTTGACTCATCCTGATAATCCCCTTTTGTGGAAAGCATTAGTTCTTTGCTTTTTATTGTATATCACACCAGTGATTCCGCGCAAATAATAAATAACAAAAAATACTATCGCTCGATCACCAGAACAGGAGTATAATACGTTTTTGTCATGAACAGGGAAACAACACCAATGAATCAAGAAATCAACACTTCACCTATCCGCATTAATTGCATCGCACCTCACGGACTTGGCTTTGGCGAAGGCGGCATTAGCGTGGCCTCACAAATCGAACAAGGTATTTTAACCTCCGAAACACCACGACATATCGACAAATTACTCACAAATGACCCCAACGCCTTCAAGTCAGTCGAAGTCGATGACGACGGTTGCGGCGACGGTCGCCCATGGACAAAAATTATTCAGAAATATACCGATGACGATGGCGAAAAGAAGATTCGTTTCTATGGATCATCAAAGCTACGCGCCAAAGTATTTGGCGGCGGCCTCGTTACCGCTGCCAGTATGTGGCGAGCAATCCACGGCGCACCACAGGCTGGTAACAGTGCTGGCACCGACCGCGCTGCCATGGCCGACGCATTGGCGGCTCATGGCATTCACCACGGTGCACATAGCGATGATCATGCCTCGGGCGATAATTGCGGATGTGGCGCTATCGATAAATATCAAGTCATTACTCATAATGCCGTCAAGTATCGCTCCGAAATCACCGCCACCCTGCAAGCTCTGTACGGCGACGAGTTCGGCGCAAACGAAACAGCAATCAAAGAAGCCTACGAAGTGTATGAGGCACTCGCTCACGCCGATGGCTATTTTGCCGATGCGAGCGGCACAGCGTCAATGGACCAACTGCTCGAGTCGGGGGCAGTCATCAAAGAACTGGCCGGCCATCACATCGAAGAAACCATCGTGATCAATGACGTCGATGACACGACACTCGACCAGCAGTACTTTACTGAAACCGTCAAAAACGCTCACGGCGCAGACAAGCCACGCATCGTGCAGGCCTTTTGTGTTGATACTTGGCGCGGCCGACAAATTGCCGACATTGTTGCGACTATCGCCAAAGAAGAAGACCCAACAGCCGATAGTGATTATATTCGTCAAGTGGCCTTTGCCGACTTTTTGATTCGTACCTTGGCGGTTGCCGGCACACTGACGGCGGGCGATTTGCCCGTCTATCGTCGCTCGGCCGACCAGTAGGAAAAACCGGTAGGCGTTTGCTATACTATCATCATGAAACAACGTGATGTGATTCAGCTTGCCGTCGAGTTTTATGACGAAGACCAACTACTCGAGCTTGAGCACGCCATGAACTATGCAAAAGACAAACACGTAGGCCAAAAACGAAAAAGCGGCGAACCCTACATCATTCACCCGCTCCACGTTGCTTATACCCTCATCGAGTGGGGCATGGACATCGACACGGTGCTAGCCGGTGTCTTGCATGATACAGTCGAAGACACTGACGCCACACTGGAAGAAATCGAGACATTGTTTGGTCGCGACGTGGCGTTTTTGGTTGATGGCGTCACCAAAGTATCTCAGGCGCGTGCTGGTATGCGCGATCTGTCCAGCTATTTGCCGCAAACCAAAGACAATCTCTCGAAATTATTAATCGCCGTCGGCCAGGACGTCCGCGTCATCATTATCAAACTCGCCGATCGCTTGCATAACATGTCGACACTGCAGCATATGCCGCCAGAAAAGCAGCAAAAAATTGCTCGCGAAACGTTGGAAGTATTTGCGCCAATGGCCGATCGGCTTGGGATGGGACGCGTGCGCATGCAGATGGAAGAACTGGCATTTAGCTATCTGGATCCCAAAGAATTCAAGAATCTCCAAGCCTTGATGAAAAAACGACTCGGTAAAAGTACTCGCAAACTAGGTGTCGTGCGCACCGAGGTCGAACGAGAACTCAAAAAACAAGATATCGAGTTTGAGATTAACGGTCGTGTCAAAAGTATCTATAGCTTGTATAAAAAGCTAGGAAAAGTTGATGGTAATATTGATGATATTTACGACCTGATGGCGCTGCGGATTATTGTCGATAAAAAAGAAGATTGTTACCGAATTTTGGGAATCTTGCACAGTATGTACCAGCCAATGATTGCACGTATCAAAGATTACATTGCCATCCCAAAACCAAACGGCTACCAAAGTCTCCACACGACCGTCATCACACCTAGCAAGCAAATCGTCGAATTTCAGATTCGCACTCACGATATGCACGATTACGCCGAACAGGGTCTCGCGGCAAGTTTTCATTATCACGAACAAAAAACCGACAAAAATTACACCAAGAAAAAAGGCGCCTCGAGCCTACCCGCAGAACTACAGTGGATTACTCAGATGCAAGAAATTGCCACGCGCCTGCGTGACGGTGAAGAAATAAGCCAAGAGCAATTGAATGTCGACTTGTTTGGTAACCGGATTTTTGTGTACTCCCCAAAGGGTGATATTTACAACCTACCCGAAGGTGCACTGCCGCTTGATTTCGCCTATTTGGTACATAGTGACGTGGGCAAACACGCCTACAGTTTCCGCGTAAACGGCAATATCCATGCGTTTGATAAACCGCTATCCAATGGCGACGTGGTTGAGGTCGTCACGCGCCGATCATCACTGCCAAAACAACCATGGCAAGAACTCGTTACCACCAGTCATGCTCGAGCAAAATTACGTATGCAACTGCGAAAGTTAGGGCTTATCGAAACAATCAGTCATGCCGCCGCAGTCATACGTAGCAAAGCCCGCCGCAAAGCGAAATAGCTCGCACTACTATTGACTTTAATATCTATATATTCTATTATTACCACCGTCGGACCCGTCCAGTAGTGAGGAGAGAGTCATGTCTGTACAGCTAGGTGATCTAGAGATTGCAATCAAGCAGGCCGTGTCACAAGAGGAACTGATGGCGATTGAAACAAGATTGGACCAGGCAATGACCGCCGCCAATCAGGAGTTACTTCGACTCGGTTCGACTGTCGCTGACACACACGAAGATGACAGTGTTCGCATACAGGCGATCAAGGACACTCATCACGCTCAGATTAATGCCGCGCGTATTGTGGCGATGCGGTATGACCTCACCGTCAAGCTGCGGATACTGTTGCGGTCATGATACCACCACCGAAGAAAGCCACCGATCTGGCATCTTCGGTGGCTTTCTTTTTATATAAAAACTGGATTTACTTGTTCTTCCAACGTTCGATTGATTCTTTAATCACGGTCTTCGCCTCATCAGCATCACCCCAACTAGTAACAGTCGTCGTTCCTGGTTTTTTCAAATCTTTATAGTGATTAAAGTGGAACTCAATTTGTTTGATCAATTGCTGCGGCAAATCAGCCAGTGACTGAATCGCATTACCCGTATGACGGTCATCTGCCGGCACGACAACGACTTTGTCATCAACTTCGCCGTCGTCTTCAAACTTCATGACACCAATCACTTTTGCTTCCAAAAAGATACCAGTCGGCAATGGTTCGTTCGTGACAATCAATGCGTCAAGCTCGTCGCCATCTTCGTCAAGCGTCTGCGGAATAAAGCCATAGTTGGTTGGTTTTGCAAAAATCTGCGGCTCAACACGATCAAGCTGCATCACCGCCAAGTCGCGGTTCCATTCAATTTTGTGGCTACTGCCCTGCGGAATTTCGACAACAACGTTAATTATGCCGCCATCAACATCGCCCGCGTCAAGAATCTGATTAAAATCTGCCATTAGTACTTCTCCTTTTTTGTCTGTTTC